>NZ_JAOTGI010000013.1:0-53324 GCF_044427255.1 Streptococcus sp. 2021WUSS126
ACATCTATTTTTATAATCATCAACGATTTCAAGAACGCAACAACGGCCTTGCCCCTCTTGAAATGAGGAACAAGGCCGTCGCCTAATCTTTTATTATTTCATTGTCCACTTGACAGGGAGCAGTTCAATCGGAGTCGTACTTATTTGTTCATTTATTACAAGACCTTAGACAAGAAATCCTTGGTCCGTTCTTCCTTGGTATGTTCAAAGACTTCTTCAGGCGTTCCATCCTCCACGATGACACCACCATCCATAAAGATAACCCTGTCAGCTACCTCACGCGCAAATCCCATCTCATGAGTCACGATAACCATGGTCATCCCTGACTTAGCCAAATCCTGCATAACAGCAAGAACTTCACCAACCATTTCAGGATCTAGTGCAGAGGTCGGTTCATCAAAAAGTAGGACATCTGGGTCCATGGCCAGACCACGTGCAATAGCGATCCGCTGTTGCTGACCACCTGAAAGGCTTTGTGGATAGGCATTCGCCTTATCTGGCAATCCCACCTTTTCAAGTAATTCCTTAGCCTTCTTCTCAGCCTCATCCTTTGCAATTCCCTTTGTCTTAATAGGTGATAAAGTAATATTATCTAATACCGTCATATTCGGAAAAAGATTGAACTGTTGAAAAACCATTCCCATCTTTTCACGCATCTTGAAAATATCATTTGACTTGTCAGTAATATCAACACCTTCAAATGTAACAGTTCCCTTGGTCGGTACTTCTAAGAGGTTCATTGTACGTAAGAAAGTCGATTTCCCTGACCCTGATGGACCGATAATAACGACTACCTGACCTTGTTGAATATCTAAATCAATTCCTTTTAGAACCTCATTCTTTCCGAAGTACTTATGTAAATCCTTGATAGAAATAATCGCATTAGACATGGAACTGCCCTCCCTTGTTCAACTTTTTCTCAAACGACTGAATAATCACTGTTAGCACCGTTGTCATAATTAGATAATAGCTCGCTGCAAATACAAGTGGTGTTAAAGGAATATAAGAAGTGGATTGAACTGTCTGAGCACCGTTCCATAATTCCATCACACCGATGGTTGACAAAAGTGAACTATCCTTAACAATAGTCACAAATTCATTTCCCAAGGCTGGAAGGATATTCTTGATAGCCTGTGGCATGATAACATAACGCATCGCCTGCTTTGGTCTAATACCAAGCGAATAAGCAGCTTCCAGCTGTCCTTTTGGTACAGCATTAATACCTGCACGAACAGTTTCAGATACATAGGCACCCGAGTTCATCGAAATAACAATGATACCTGGAATCAAGCGTGTCAAATCTACCGTCAAAATTCCTAGCTGAAAAGTTGGTGCTACAAAATGTGTCATCGCAAAAGCAATCATAATCTGGACAATCATCGGTGTCCCACGAAAAATCCAGACATAGATATTAGCAGTCCAAGCTAAAACTTTATACTTACTACGCTGAGCAAAGGCAAGCAACACACCTAAAATACTACCAAAAAATACTGAGAAAAATGCAATAATGAGGGTAACAATTGCCCCATAATTAAAATAAGCCCAATACTCAGGCAAAAAAGAAAAATTCATTCATCCTACTCCAATTCTGTCATTTAGAGTCTATTATACCATTTTTGAATATTTATGCAATACTTTTGTTTATAATATTCATTTTACACAAGAAAAAAGCACCCTTAGGTGCCTCTCACTTCTTCTTAGTACAATAGCTCATAGATTTCCATTGCAATCAAGTCGATGCTGTCAAACGCGTACGTTTCACGAGCAGCAACATCACGCAAGGTAAATACTGAACCATTTTCCTCGTCATAGCTATAAGCCACTTCTGCAACAACAATACCATCACGTTCGAAATTACGTTTCAACGTACCGCCGTCATTAGCCATAGCTTCCAGACGATTGATAATTCTCACCAAATGTGATTCCATATTCGTTCTCCTAATCCTTTTTATAGGAATATTTTACCACATATTGCCAAAAAAGTCTTATTTTTTCCCTATTTTCTTCCTATCACCCTATTTTTCATAGAAAGTTTTTCCAAGCGTAGCATTTTCTTGATTTTTCTATGAATCTTGTTATAATAAAGCTAGAACTGACCTTTTTTGACTATTTAACAATAGGTCACATTTTTCATAGAAAGAGGTAGAATTATGCTCTGCAAAAATTGTAATATCAACGACGCGACGATCCATCTCTACACCAACTTAAACGGTAAACAGCAGCAGGTAGACCTCTGTCACAACTGCTACCAAATCATGAAAACAGACCCTAATAATGCTATCCTACGTGGGTTGGGAGATTTAACAAATCCTAACAATATGGATCCCTTTAGTGAATTCTTCAATCACCTAGGTGGCTATCCTGGCAATACCCCTGCTGGAAAAAATCGCGAACAGACTCCTCCCACTCAAGCCGGTGGGCATAATGGACGTGGTGGACAGACCCCTCCTCCGCAACAACCCCAACAACCAAATGGGCTCCTTGAAGAATTTGGTATCAACGTTACCGAAATTGCCCGTCGTGGGGACATTGATCCAGTAATCGGTCGCGATCAAGAAATTACCCGTGTCATCGAAATTCTCAACCGTCGTACAAAAAATAACCCTGTTCTTATCGGTGAGCCTGGAGTAGGTAAAACAGCGGTTGTTGAAGGCTTGGCTCAAAAAATTGTCGATGGCGATGTCCCACAGAAATTACGAGACAAGGAAGTCATTCGTCTGGATGTTGTCAGCCTCGTACAAGGAACAGGTATCCGCGGACAATTTGAAGAACGCATGCAAAAACTCATGGAAGAAATCCGTAATCGTCGCGAAATCATTCTTTTTATTGACGAGATTCACGAAATTGTCGGTGCTGGTTCTGCAGGCGATGGCAACATGGATGCTGGCAATATCCTCAAACCAGCCCTCGCACGTGGTGAAATGCAACTAGTCGGTGCAACAACGCTCAACGAATACCGTATTATCGAAAAAGATGCCGCCCTAGAGCGCCGTATGCAACCTGTAAAAGTTGAAGAACCAAGTGTCGAAGAAACCATTACCATTCTCAAAGGTATCCAAAATAAATACCAGGATTACCATCATGTTAAATACTCCGATGCAGCTATCGAAGCTGCCGCAGTACTGTCCAACCGCTACATTCAAGACCGTTTCCTACCAGACAAGGCTATTGACCTTCTGGATGAAGCTGGTTCAAAAATGAATTTGACCCTCAACTTTATTGATCCAAAAGAAATTGACCAACGCCTAATTGATGCCGAAAATCGTAAAGCACAAGCTACACGGGATGAGGACTATGAAAAAGCGGCCTATTTCCGTGACCAAATTGCTAAGTACAAGGAGATGCAAAAGGCAACTATCAGCGAGGAAGATATTCCACTCATTACTGAGAAAGAAATTGAGGCCATCGTTGAGCAAAAAACAAATATCCCAGTTGGTGATTTAAAAGAAAAGGAACAGTCCCAGCTCGTGAACCTCGCTAGTGACTTAAAAGCCCATGTTATCGGACAAGATGAAGCAGTTGATAAGATAGCTAAAGCCATCCGCCGTAATCGTGTCGGTCTCGGTGCTCCAAATCGTCCAATTGGATCCTTCCTCTTTGTCGGACCAACAGGTGTCGGTAAAACCGAATTGTCTAAGCAATTAGCTATCGAACTCTTCGGTTCGGCGGACAGCATGATCCGCTTCGACATGTCCGAATACATGGAAAAACACGCTGTCGCTAAACTCGTCGGAGCTCCTCCAGGCTATGTAGGCTATGAGGAGGCTGGACAATTGACTGAAAAAGTCCGTCGTAATCCTTACTCACTCATCCTCCTTGACGAAGTTGAAAAAGCCCACCCAGATGTCATGCACATGTTCCTTCAGGTCTTAGACGATGGGCGTCTGACAGATGGACAAGGGCGGACAGTCAGCTTCAAAGATACCATCATCATCATGACATCAAATGCTGGTACTGGAAAAGTTGAAGCAAGTGTCGGTTTTGGTGCGGCTATGGAAGGGCGGACTCAATCAGTCCTTGGCCAACTTAGCAATTTCTTCACACCTGAATTTATGAACCGATTTGACGGCATTATTGAGTTCCAACCACTGAGCAAGGAAAACCTACTTGAAATCGTCAGCCTCATGCTAGACGATGTAAACAAACGCCTTTCTCACAATGGCATCAGCCTCCATGTAACAGATAAAGTTAAGGAGAAATTAGTGGACCTTGGCTACAATCCAAAGATGGGAGCTCGTCCACTACGCAGAACCATCCAAGATCAGATTGAAGATGCTATCACCGACTTCTACTTAGAACATCCAGCAGAAAAAGACCTACGTGCTGTCATGTCAAGTAAAGGTACAATTCAAATCAAGGCACAAACAAAGACAAAATAAGAAAATAGAGCTGCTCCCTACGAGTAGCCTATTTTACTGTTTTGATATTCTATTTTTCTAAATTTTTCCCCATCTCCATCCTATAAAAAAACTTTACTTTGTAAAGCCTATCACAAGGAAAAATAATAAAAAAGTGGTATAATGTATACAACTCATTCCAATTATGAAAGAGGATAGAATTGCCTATGGAGAAAATCGCTGTATTTGGAGAAAAGAAGGCTGGCGTCAGCTACCAGAGTCGCTTTGGTGTTTACGCAGTTATCCCAGATGAAAAGAAAGAACAGATCATACTCGTTCAAGCGCCAAACGGAGCTTGGTTTCTTCCTGGTGGAGAAATTGAAAAGGGAGAAAATCACCTCATTGCCTTGGAGCGCGAATTGATGGAAGAGCTTGGATTCACCGCTGAAATCGGAAAATACTTTGGTCAGGCTGACGAATACTTCTACTCTAGCCACCGCGATACCCATTTCTATAATCCAGCCTACATCTATGAAGTAACTAGCTACCATCAAATAGGGCAACCACTAGAAGATTTCAACCATATTGCCTGGTTCCCAGTCAATGAAGCCATCGATAAACTCAAACGTGGTAGTCACAAATGGGGCATTGAACAATGGAAATTGCAAGAAAATTCATTCAATAACTAGTAAAAACACTCTAATCGTGCTATAATGTAGCCAAAGAGATAGAGGAGGTTCCACATGAAAATCATTAACACGACAAATAGTCATCCCAATCTTGTCCAAAGCCAGTTGGCTAATACTGATGCTTTCCTAGTAGAGACTTATTCTGCAGGGAATACAGACGTTATTTTCACACAGGCACCCCGTCATTATGAACTCTTGATCAGTAATAAATACCGTGCAGTACAACAAAATGAAATCGAGCAAATTCGTGATTTCTTCCTTCATCGAAAAATTGATGAACGAACTATTAACAAGGCTGCCATTCAAACGATTCACACAGACCGTTTGATTGAAATGTCTATTCCCATTATCGCAGAAGTGTAAGAAGCCAATTGGCTTCTTTTTTCTATTATATTATACTCAATGAAAATCAAAAGTAGCCTAGGAAACGAAGCCGAAGATAGAACTCTGTTACTTTCTTATTTCAAGGTAACAGGCTGAAAACCTCCACTGGAGCTTTTCACTCATCAAGGCTCTTGAAAACGGATAATTTTGATTTTCGAAGAGTATTACAAAAAAAGCCTATCGCTAGATAGACTTTAACAAATGTATTGTGATTACTTAAGCTTCAAAACCTTGAGCTACTGCTTCAGCAAAGTTTTCTTCCACTACGCTTGCACAGTGGTCACAGATTGTCACACCATAGCTACGTTCTACAACGCTAGTATCAATACGGCGGCAACGGTCACATACTTCACCGCTTGCACGCTCTACAGTAAAGGCAACTTCTTCTACCAGAACAGCACTTTCAGGAGCTGCTTCCGTGGTTACTGTAAGGTTAGAAACAATGAGCAACTGAGCAAGGTCTGCATTCAAGCTCTCCAAGAAGGACTTGGTTTCAGCTGAGACATAGGCAGTCAAATGAGCTTCAAGTGACTTACCGATGACTTTGGCATTACGCGCTTCTTCCAAGGCTTTTTGTGCCTGAGTACGGAAGTTCATAAAGTTTTCCCAATCAGCCAAAAGCTGCGCTTCATCGGCAAAGGTTTCCACCTCTGGCATTTCCGCCAATTGTACAAATTCTTCTGCTTCGTGTTCCAAGTATGACCAGATTTCTTCTGCTGTGTGTGGCAAGATCGGAGTCAAGAGCTTGGTAATTTTCACCAAGATGTCATAGAAAACTGTCTGCATCTGACGACGAGAAAGTGATTTAGCGCTATCAATGTAGACAACATCTTTGGCAAAATCGAGGTAGAAGGCTGACAAGTCAAGTGTTACAAAGTTTACTACAGATTTGTAGATGCCCATGAAATCATAATTGTCGTAGGCTTCACGGATTTGAGCTACCAATTTGTTAAATTTCACCAAGAGATATTGGTCAACAGAACGAAGCTCTTCGTAAGCCACCGCATCACTTGCAGGATTGAAATCAGAAGTGTTGGCAATCAAGAAGCGAAGGGTATTACGGATTTTACGGTAGGTTTCAGAAACCTGTCCAAGAATATCCATAGACACACGTACGTCGTTTGAAGTATCAACGGATGTCACCCACAGACGCAAGATTTCTGCACCAAATTGTTTCTCAACATCACTTGGTAGAATGGTATTTCCTAGGGATTTAGACATCTTCATACCTTTACCATCTAAGACAAAACCTTGTGACAAGACAGCCTTGTATGGCGCATGACCATTTACAGCTACAGAAGTAATCAAGGATGAGTTAAACCAACCACGGTATTGGTCAGAACCTTCTAGGTAGAGGTCTGCTGGGTAGGCAAGGTTTTTACGGGCGTTCATGACACCATTCCAAGATGAACCAGAGTCAAACCATACGTCCATGATGTCTGTTTCTTTGGTAAATTCGCCATTTGGTGAACCTGGATGAGTGAAACCAGCTGGCAAAAGATCTTTGGCTTCAGATTTCCACCAGATGATAGAACCATGCTCTTCAAAAAGGGCAGCAACGTGGTCTGTCACTTCCTTGGTCATAATCGCTGTACCATCTTCTGCATAGAAGATTGGAAGCGGCACACCCCAAGCACGCTGACGAGAGATGACCCAGTCACCGCGGTCACGGATCATGTTGTAAAGACGTGTTTTACCCCAAGCAGGAATAAAGGTCGTTGCTTCGATTTGGTCCAAGATTTCCTGACGGAATTTAGAGACAGAGGCAAACCACTGTGGCACTGCACGCCAGATGATTGGCTTCTTGGTTCTCCAGTCAAATGGGTATGAGTGATTAATCACTTCACTTGCAAGGAGCAAGTCGCCTAATTTTTCCTTAACCGTTGGTACAACCTTGTCATAGAATTGCCCTTCAAAATCAGGACCCGCAGCTTCATTCATCAAGCCGCGTTCGTTGACAGTTACCGCAACCTCCAAGTCATATTTGACACCGACATTGTAGTCATCCTCACCAAAACCTGGAGCTGTATGGACGATACCAGTACCCGAGTCCGTTGTGACATGGTCACCCAAGATAACCAATTCATCAACTTCTCTATCCCATGGGTGTTCGGTCACGATGTATTCAAATTCAGCACCCTTGTGTTTTGAAATCACTTCGAAAGATTCCCAACCGAATTTGGCTGCCAAGTTGTCAACCAAGGCTTCTGCCAAGACATACTTACGGTCAGAACCAGCTGGTTGAACCAAGACATAGTCAATATCTGCTCCCATTGTCAAACCGCGAGAAGCCGTTACTGTAAATGGAGTCGTTGTCCAGACAACGATGTAGCTGTCTGTATCCAAGAGCCCCTTGCCATCTTTGACCTTGTTGGCATAGTAAAGAGATGTTGAGTCAATGTCATGGTATTCGATTTCAGCTTCTGCAAGGGCAGATTCAGATGACCATGACCAGTAGACAGGCTTGGCACCACGGTAAATATAGCCCTTGTCTGCCATAGCACCGAAGACACGGATTTGAGCTGCTTCATAGTCTTTCGTCAAGGTGATGTATGGATTTTCCCAGTCTGCAGAAACACCCAAGCGTTTGAAATCATCACGTTGCTTGTCAACTTGGCTAAGAGCGTAGTCACGGCACATTTCAAGGTATTCTACCAAGTCCATTTCCTTGCGCTTAACACCTTGTTTTGCCAAGACTTGCTCAATAGGAAGACCATGCGTATCCCAACCCGGTACAAATGGTGCACGGAAGCCAGACATTGACTTAGAGCGAACGATAATATCTTTAGAAATCTTGTTCAAAGCATGTCCAACGTGGATATTTCCGTTTGCGTATGGAGGGCCATCGTGGAGGTGGAAGGCAGGTTTGCCTTCATTGAGTTCTTGGCGACGAGCATACAAGTTTGCTTCATCCCAAGCCTTTTGCCATTCTGGTTCGCGAGTTGGTAAGCCTGCACGCATAGGAAATGCTGTCTTACCTAAATTGAGTGTTTCTTTTAGTTTCATCATAACTCCTTTATCTTATAATTAATTCCATTTTCATTTCTTGGCCTTCTAAACCAACGGATTGAAAACCAAGTTTTTCTAAAATGTACCTCATTTTATGATTGCCAATGACATAATTTATAGAAATTTTATGACAAAGCGGATCCGCCTTCGCCTTTCCAATCATTTGCTGGATGGCTTCCTTTCCGCATCCACGATTTTGAAAATCCTTATCAATCAACAAGCGCCATAAATAATAACTATTATCTTTGGGTTCAATAGATAACATTGCAAAACCAACAACTTTTCTGCCAGATACCACAGCATATGGTAGAATCATTCCCAAATCTTTATATAGCCAAGCCTGGGCTAAAGAATATTCAACCGATGCCACTCGGCGCTGGTCCTCAGGTGCAAGTTGAACTTGTAACACTGCTTCAAAATTGTCCTTGTTTACTAATTCTAATCGTATCATAAAAATAAAAAAACTCCCGCCAAATAAGGACGAAAGTTCGTGGTACCACCTTAGTTTAGATAGAGTTTCCCCTATCCCTCTATGTTCGTAACGTGAACGGACGTCTCTCCTTACTATTTTCAGGAAAAATCAAACAAAGTGATGATCCATAGAAAGAGATTGTAGGGCTTCCACCATCTCCTACTCGCTTAAAATATTTCTAACGACCTTGTCTTTGCTTATGATTTCTATTATTCTTCTATTGAAAGTACTACAGGTTCTCCACTCTCAAAAGCTGCTGCCTGACGAGTTAATTCTGCAATCTCTTCTGGTGTCAATTGACGTGTATAATCCAAACTTTCTTCTTCAACAGGTAATTCTTCATCCAAAGCCTTATGAAGAACATCACGGAAAGCCTCGTCACTTGTTTGAATGTAACTTGCTGTTGGGCGAAGGATTTCCTCCCATTCAGATGAATTAACCAATGATAATTGGCTTTCTACTGTTGATTTCAGACGCTGATGGAAAATACGTGTCTGGTTTTTTAATTCTTCAGTTTCAATGACAACTTTTTTCGCGTTGTCAGTCGCATTACGAAGAATTTCATTTGCCTTATCTTTAGCTTCATGTAACAATGTTGCCGCATCATAGTCAGCTTGTTTAATAATATTTGCCGCTTGATCTTCGGCCGCAACCTTTACTTTCTCAGCTGTATCTTGAGCTAAAAGAACTGATTTACTCAATGATTCTTTCATCTCATCAAAATAAGCCAAACGTTCCCGCAAATTTTTCAATTCTAACTCTTGGTCATGATTTTTACGAATTAAATCCTCATAATCACGCGTTACAATGTCCAAAAAGTCATCAACTTCATCTGCGTCGTATCCTCTAAATTTTGTAGCAAAGGTTTTATCTTTTAATTCTAATGCTGTAAGTGCCATCTTTCCTCCTAAGTTTTAACAATGTCTAACTTTAATTTTATCTTCCCTTGCTTAGAAAAACCTAAAAATTCATTTAGGCGAACTCTACCATATCTCCTAACACTAATTAATTGCCCTATTTCAACTAATTTACTGGTTTGTTCTGTCAGAACATAATCCAACTTCACATGTCCAGCCTCAATCAACTTATTTGCAGTTGCCCTTGAAAGATTAAATGCGACCGAAATCAATTTATCCAATCTCATACTGGAAACCAACACATCCTTTGAACGCCATTCCTGTCCAATCGGTAGTCGAACAGTCATCCATTCTTCTTCCTTTCCCTTAACAGGGACACGAGCAACTTTAGTGATAGATTGTAAGGCAATCTGCCCAAATTTCTGATCGATAAAGACAATCAATCGTTCCTCATCAATCAAAATATCACCCAAATACTCCCTTTTAATCCCTAGTTGATTGAGAAAAGTTCCAAGAACTTGTGAATGGGATAAGGTGTGAAATTTTCTAGCATAGGACAAATGAAGAGCGGTTAACTCAAAGTCCTTGATGTCCAACTCATAATAAGCCGGGGCAATTATAACCCGCGAATGTTCAGTCGAAACAAAATCCCGACTAGAAAACGTTTGTAACTGGTAGTAGTTAGCAATTTTGCATACAATTTCATCTTGTCTAGGATGTAAAAAGTGAGTTAATCTATATGAATACGTATCTTCAACTTGCTGACACATATCCATTATTTTCTCTACAAACTCTCTTTCTTCCCTAGAAAAATGTTGCAATAAGTTTTTGTCATTTTTCATAACTATGCTAACAGTAGCAATAATTGAATCAAAAGGCGAGTTCCCATATTAAGCACAATCATGGCTGCCATTACGGTCCAATCCAATCCCATAAACTGCAGATTAAACCGCCTAAAGGGTTTTAAAATCGGTGCTACCAGCCATTGAATCAAACGACCAATCGAGCTTGTGTATAGGCTAGGAAACCAACTTAGCAAAGCGTATGCCAATAAGAGATAAGAATAAATCTCTACAATTTTTAATAGTAAAAAAATCAAAATTTGCATAGCGTTACCGTTTTATATCAAAGTCAAAATTTGAATCCGCCACACCAGTAGTTGTACCAGCATTAGCATTGCGCAATTCTTCAATATTGACTGTGACATTTACTGGAGTTAACAGCCACATGGTATTTGAGACCTTTTTCAAATTTCCAGATAATACCGAACGAGCACCATCCAAGTAGTCTAGGCAACGTCTTGCTTGTTGCTCCGACATATATTGAAAATCAATGAGAATACTCGCATTGTCTAATAAAAGATTTACCATCTCTGGTGCATCTTCATAACGTTTTGGAAACTTAATATCAATTGTAGTTTTGACAATCTCTTTTTCGTTATTATTAGTCATCAATTCTTGCTGCCTTTCATGTAGGCGTTGAAGTTGACTTTCTGAACGTGCTTCCCGACGCGTCTCTACTTTTGGCTGCTGTTCGCGCACAGGTGCAGCTGTAGTAGTATTGGCAACACGCATTTTAGGACGATCATTAGGCATTGAATAGGCATCAGCCTGTTCTTCAACTTCATTGACTTCGTCAACTTCAAAGTAATTAAATAAATTCTTAAATGTATCTTTTAATGCCATATTTTCCTCCTCTCCATTATTCAAAGAATGCTGAGCCAATTCTCACATATGTAGCTCCGTGAGCAATGGCGCGTTCAAAGTCCCCACTCATTCCCATACTCAACTCTGTAAAGGGCATACGTGGTAAGTTCCTTGCAGCTAGTTCTTCTTGGATTTCCTGCATTTTAGAAAAAATCTCGTCTAATTCATCATCTGTAGCATCAATCGGTGCCATCGTCATTAATCCAACAAGTTCAATGTTCTCCAATAAACTAATTTCAGCAAGTGCCGCATCAATCTCAGATACTGCAAAGCCATGCTTACTCTCCTCACCGGAAACGTTGACTTGGAGGAAACACTTGACTATTTTAATAGCACGTTTATCTATTTCCTGAGCTAGTTTGACAGAGTCTAGGGCGTGGAAATAATCAACAAATTGAATAATGTCCTTGACCTTTCTTCTCTGTAAAGTCCCTATCAAATGCCATGTCAATTGTTTGTCTGCTAGGGCACTATACTTTTCTAAGAACTGATCGACTCGATTTTCTCCAATATGGGTAATCCCAGTATTCACTAGCTGATTAGCAATAGAGCTGTCAACATATTTGGTGACAGCTATTACCTTTACTGATTCACTCGGACGACCTGCCTTCTCAGCAGCTTTTGCAACTGCTGAAAAGATAGCATCCTTATTCTTTTGAAAATTCATTTTAGTTTAGCGATTACGGAAGAATGGTGGTGTATCCAATTCATCCTCATCTTGATCCATTGTAAATTTTTCGACTGAAACAGTGGATGTTGGTTCTGCGTCAGTTGGACGAATCAAGTTTTCGCGACGCAAATCCCACTCTCCGAAGGCAGAAGCTTTCGGCGCTTCAGTTTGTTGTGCAGCTCCACGAGTTGGTGCTGATGCTACTGAATGATCAAAGCGTTGAGAAGGGCGTGGTGAAACAGCTTCCGTGCGATGGCGGGCTGGTTTATCAGCAGTATCTTGACGAACCCCTGTAGCCACAACAGTCACACGAATCTCATCTTTCATTGTTTCATCAATAGATGTACCCAACCAAATGTTAACACCTTGACCCGCAGCCTGATTAACGATTTCTGAAGCATCTTCTGCTTCTGTCAGAGTCATGTCATAACCACCTGTAACATTGACAATGACATCCTCTGCACCATCAATTGTTGTTTCAAGAAGAGGAGAATAAATCGCTTTACGAGCCGCCTCAATCACTCGGTCCTCACCAGTACCGATACCGATACCCATCAAGGCGTTCCCTTTGTTTTCCATAACTGTCTTCACATCTGCAAAGTCCAAGTTAATCAAACCAGGATTTGTAATCAAGTCTGTAATTCCTTGAACACCTTGACGAAGAACATTATCAGCTTCGCTTAGTGCTTCTAAAAGCGGTGTTTTCTTATCAACAATTTCAAGAAGGTTGTTGTTTGAAATAATTAAGAGTGTATCTACTTGTTCGCGAAGACCTTCAATTCCCTCAATCGCAAAGTTTCCACGTTTATTTCCTTCAAAACCAAACGGACGAGTCACAACTGCGACAGTCAACGCACCCAAGTTTTTAGCAATACGTGCAATAACAGGAGCCGCACCTGTCCCTGAACCACCGCCCATACCAGCAGTGATGAAGACCATATCTGCACCAGTTAATACATTAGTCAATGCTTCTTCGCTTTCCTCAGCAGCTTTACGACCAACCTCAGGTTGACCTCCAGCACCCAAGCCACGAGTCAATTTAGGACCTAGTTGGATAACTGTTTCAGCTTTAGAGCTACTTAGCGCTTGTACATCTGTGTTTGCTGCAATGAACTCAACCCCAGCAACACCTTCTTCAATCATACGGTTGATTGCGTTTCCGCCACCACCTCCGACACCGATTACTTTAATGACAGCACCATGACTAGCTGCTGCTTCAAATGAAAATGCCATAGTTTAAATCACCTTTTCTTTTCTCTTATTCAAACATGCTGCCAAACAAACCACGAATGCGATCTGTGATGTTTCCCTTAGCAGCTGGACGAACTTCTTCTTCCTCATCATGGTAAGTAGGAGCAACTTGTTCCTCTACCTGATCGACTGTGTTCAATTCGTTCACGATTTCTCTTTGAATTGGCTGACTAATTCGAGGACGAGCAACAGGAATTTCAACCGGCTTATGTCTCAAGGTAGTCTCGCCATTTACTGCATGTTGGGCAATATTTTCAACATCTTCTAACTCACCAACATACTCAACAAAGCTAATCACACTTGCAAATGCTGGATTGCGGATACCAATTTGATTTGGAACAAAAAGTTTAGTGTTAACACCAAATACTTCTTGGGCCAATTCTGTAATTCCTGGTAAGATAGCACCACCACCTACAAGAACAATGCCGCCTGGTAAATCTAGAGCACGTGTACGCTCCAAATCTTGTTTCACACGGTCAAAAATCTGACGTAAACGTGCCGCAATCACTTCTGAAAGGTAGCGCTCGGTCACTTCAACTGGGGCGTTTTCTCCAATCACTTCGACAGTGAACTTTTCCTTATCACTTGCATCTTGCGGATAGGCAATGCCGTAGTTGTATTTCAAGTTTTCAGCAATACTCTTTGATGTTGTCAATACTTTTGAAATATCGTTTGTGATATAATCTCCACCTTCTTGGTAGATGTTTGTGTATTGCAACTCTTGGCCACGCATAACAGCCACAGTCGTTTGACCACCACCAAGATCAATGATAGTCGCACCAAACTCACGTTCACCTTCATTCAATACAGAGCGAGTTAGTGCCAACGGAGAAATTACAATATTTTCAACTTGGACACCTGCACGCTCCACCGTTTTACGAAGATTGTGAAGAATGGTACGTGGTCCTGTGTACAGCATACCACGCATTTCCAAGCGAATTCCCATCATTCCACGAGGGTCCTTAATGCCTTGGAATCCATCGACAGTGAACTCTTCTGGAATAAATGAAATCACTTCGCGTTCCGGAGTCATACTCTTTGTCAATGCTGATTTTACAACATTCTCAACATCCAAGTCTGTAATTTCTTGTGAATCTGTTGTAACAGGAATCATCCCTTGAGTCGGTTCAATCTGAAGAAGGTTGGCAGGTAATCCAACATTTACCTTTTCAATTCGGATACCTGATTTTTCTTCTGCCTGCTCAATCGCTTTTTTAATCGATCCCGCAGCCACCTCAATATTTACAATAATTCCATCTTTGACGCCAGCACTTTTTACATTGCTTACCCCAATCACATTCATTTCGTTATCAATATATTCTGCAACCAAGACTTTAACGGAGCTTGTACCAATATCTAATCCCGTAAAAAAGCCGTTTCTAGCCATTCTATCAGTCCTCTCTTACTTCCAACTTTAACAAATCATCTTCCATTTTGAAAAATAGTATAATTAGTCATCATTCATTATACCATATTATATCGAATTATGGTGTTTTTAAAGGATTTTTTTATTACTTTTTCTTTACAAAATTATCTATTTTAGCTTGCATATCTATAAATACCAACTTCCATGTCAATTGTCGTTGGAACTGTCACTTCTGCTGCTATTTTTGTATAGTAAGACATCTTCTGGCTAATCTCACCCAACGGGATTAATACAGTATTTCCATCTCTCATATTGAATGTCAACAAATCCGCAGTCACTTTACTCGGCGTTAAATTTATTGTCTGAATAGCAGAACGAATTCCTGCATCTATTTTCCCCAATTCAATGGCTAGTTCCTTGATTAATTCCTTGTCGGATAAATTGATTGTTGTGTAGCCTTCTGGCAAGGAATCCTGTGAAATCGGTTCACCGCCAATCTCTCCACTAGACAATACCGGATACCACTGGTTTTGTTGCTGAATGTAGCCTATTATAGCGTATTCTTTGATGTGAATGGTAAAGGTAGCCGGAAACTGGAACTTGATTGTTGCTGTCTCAACGGACGAACTATTCTTCTTAATATTCTTTGCGTAAGCATCTGCATGCAAAGCTATGGTTACAATGTAATCATCTGGAGAAATCAGACTATAATTTTCCACCTGTTCAGCAGTCAGTCGTTCATTTCCAACGACCTCTATCTGTTTTTTCTTGCTGGTTGGAGAGATAAAATACAGAGCCAACGCTGCCAGTAACAAACTCGTCACAAGAACCGGAATAGCTTTCCAGACTACTTTGGAAGGAATATCAACTTTTAAAGTTTGAACCTTTTCCCCTGTTTCCTTTTTAGATTCCAGACTCTCTGTTTTTCTTTCTATTCCCTGAAAAAGGACCCTTTTACTCTTTTTAGCTTCTGGGTTCTCCTGTTCTGTCTGTCCCTCATCAACTGCCTGAATATCTGCCTCATCTTTATGAGCAAGGTAGGCTTGATGGCGTGCTTTCCATTGTTCGAAAAAGGCACTTTTTTCATCATCCGGAGCAGTCATCTCAGGTATGTCTACATCCGTAGAAAGTCCTTTTTCTTCGGCTAATACAGATTCTTTCTCTACTGGTGAAATTTGTTCTGAATCCAATTCTACTTGGGGTGCCTGTTCCACTTCTAGCACTGGTTCTTCTATATTTGAATCTTTTTCCGTCATAGAACCTACCTTCCCATATCTTCTCTAAGCAAATTGTAAAAACTATCTACTGACTGAATTTCATTAGAATTTGCCATGTTTTGGATATAAAATTCCTTATTTTTCAATAGCTCATCGACTTCTACTAACAGGCTGGCAAATGTCAATTGACTTTCATCAATCTGCTTAGAATATCCCTTTTTCTCTGCATAGAGAGCATTTTCAATCTGGTCCCCTCGACTGGCCTGACGTCCTAGTGGCACAATCAAATGGAGTTGTTGCATGGCAATCAACTCAAACAGAGTATTGGAACCACCACGGGTAATAACGACATCCGCTAAATCCATCAACGGTTGATAAAGTTCTGTCACATAGTCAACTCTATATAGGTTTTTATCTAATTGATTGAGACTACTGTCCCCTGTCAAGTTGATAATATTGAATCGTTCGGTCAGAGCAGCACTATTCTGACTGATTAAATCATTAAAGACCTTAGCACCGCCCGAACCACCTACAAACAGTAAGGTCGGCAGACTTTTATCGAAGTGACTGAGAATTTCTGGCAACTGAATTGGTGTAACTTTGTCATTCGTTTGCCCCACTTTTGTAACCGCACCAACATGTTTTACTTTAGTCAAGCTGGCAGGCTGCTCAAAAGTACTATACATGGTTGTCGCAAATTTATAGGCTATTTTATTGGCCAGTCCCATTGTTAAGTCTGATTCATGGATAAAGACCGGAACCCGCAACAAATTAGCAGCAATAACTGGCGGAACCGATACAAATCCACCTTTTGAAAAAAGAGCTTGCGGACGAATTTTTGCAATGATGGCCAAGGATTGAAGAACACCAAAACCAACTTTAAACACGTCCAACATATTTTGGAAAGAGAAATAACGGCGCAATTTTCCAGTCGAAATAGAATGAAAATGGACATCTAAACCTGATTTCACAACCTGCTCATGTTCAATACCGTTCCCATCACCAATATAGTGGACTTCCCAGCCTTCTTCCAAAAATCGCGGAATCAAAAGGAGATTGAGCGTCACGTGCCCAACAGTCCCTCCGCCTGTAAAAACAATTTTTTTCATGATTATTTCAACTCCTCAAAGGTCTGTAAGAAGACGTCACCACGCACTTCAAAATTGGCATACATATCCCAGCTTGCATTGGCTGGGCTTAACAGGACAATATCTCCTTTTTCTGCAATGGCAAAGGCTTTTCTAGTCGCATCCGCAATTTCAAGAGCTTCTATCGTTTCCACTTCTGCCTTATCTGCTGCACGTTGAACACGGGGAGCTGATTGACCAAGGATCACCATTTTCTTTAGTCCGACCAAATCAGGGACTAATTCATCAAATTCATTGCCACGGTCCAAGCCTCCTGCAATCAAAATGACCTTGCTGTTGTCAAACCCTGAAAGAGCTTTTTGAGTCGCCAAGATATTGGTAGACTTACTATCATTGTAGAAGGAAACCCCATTGATCTCACCTACAAATTGCAAGCGGTGTTTGACACCTCCAAAGGCAGACAAACTTTCCTGAATCGCTTGGTGGTCTACTCCCAACAATTTTGCAACCACAATTGTTGCCAAGGCATTTTCAACATTGTGTGAACCTGGAACACCAATTTGGTCAGCATCCATGATGTATTCATCCTTGAAATAGAGTTTTCCATCTGCCAAATAAGCTCCATCAACCACTTCCAGCGTAGAAAAAGGAACTACCGTTGCTTTGGTCTGTCCAGCCAATTCCTTGGCTTCTTTCTGGTTGAAGTTGAGCACCACAAAATCCTCAGCCGTCATCTGACGCTGAATCATCCATTTAGCTGCTACGTAGTCTTCAAAAGTCCCATGATAATCAATATGACTGGCAATGAGGTTGGTCACAACGGCGATATGTGGGCGGAAAGATTCTGTCCCCATTAACTGGAAAGACGATAATTCCATGACCAAGGTATCCTCTGCAGTTGCAGTTTGAGCGACCGAAGATGCTGGGTAACCAATATTTCCACATAATTTTGCAGGTTTATTTCCTGCATTCAAGACTTCTGCAATCATGGTCGTTGTCGTTGTCTTGCCGTTCGAACCTGTAATCCCCACGATTGGAGCATCTGATACCAAGTAGGCCAATTCAACCTCTGTCCATACTGGAATTCCTTTTCCAATTGCTTTTTCAACCATAGGATTATCATAGCGAATTCCTGGATTTTTTACCATCAAAGCGAAATCTTCATCCAATAATTCCAAGGGATGGCTCCCGCAAATAACACGGATACCATCTTCCAACAAAGATTGAGCAGTCGGATTTTCTTCAAAAGGCTTTCCATCGTTAACAGTGACGATAGCACCCAATTTATCTAGAAGACGAGCCGCAGACTCTCCTGATTTAGCTAAACCTAGTACCAGCACTTTCTTATTTTTTACAATATCAATCATCTTCATCTCAATTACCTTTACTTTCTAACACCTTATTTTACCCTTTACGAAGACCTTTTTCAAGCCAGAGGACAGAAAAGTAAACTCTACCCGTGGTGCTAGTTCATTTCAAAATACAATAAAAAGCCCAAATGGACTATACTGTAAGCGACGAAACATACAGAAGGATAGTCCAAATGAGCTACAGTATACTGCTAAATCTCATCATTTGCAATGGAATGTACGCCAATTATCACAAATTTGTCATCATTTCTACCAAAACTATTGCCCAGATTCCTTCAAACTTCGGCGTAATATAGGCTTTCAGATAGATTACTCCTTGTCTTGCTTTTGTTATAAGCTGAACTAGGTATGACATCTCAACGCCATTTCTACAATATCTGCCACCTCTTTCCTCGTGGTCTGTTACTAGAAAGAAGTCGTTTCAATCGTCGGTCTAGGCAATTGATTTAAGTTGACAGAAGGTTAAAGTTTGAATAAGCTCTTGAAGTTGAACAATTACCTCATTCAGCCATATTGTCTATTGTCTATAATAGAAAAATGTTCCAGAGTCAAATCGACTTTGAAACATTTTCAATAGTTCAAAATTTCTTGGAAACTAAAAAATCATCCAACACTTGATTCCTATTCCGAAAACGAAATGTTTTACTAGTTGTTATAAAAATATAAATTAAGATTACAAATAGAATTGGAGTTGCGATAAATGGAGCAATAAAGATTGCTTTAATTTGGATAGCATCAGAGGTAACCAAAGCACTACCATTAACATTTTCAATACGATAGCCACGAACTAATAGCCTATGTGTATTAATACCGTAGGGTGTACATGTTACCAAAGTCAATAAGTCTTTCTGAGGTTCTATGGTAAGAGCCGATAAATCTGATGGCTCAACCACTCGAATCTGGTCCACTTTGTAAGTTAGTGTTTCATTGAGAATGTGAATGGTAAATATATCGCCTTCTCTCAACTTATCTAAATCAGAAAACAGACGGGCAGATGGAAGCCCACGATGCCCTGAAAGTACACTATGAGTTCCCAAACCTCCTACAGGCAACGATGTTCCTTCTAGATGTCCAATAGAAGTCTCTAAAACCGTTTCGTCTGTCCCATGAAATATAGATAACTTGACATCAATTTTAGGAATCTCAATATAGCCCATGATGCCATCTTTATTGAAATTCAATTCCTGATTATAGGCTTCAATGTCGGATGCAGTCACATTCCAGTTTAAGGGGTTTTCTTGATTATACTGGCGCGCACTATCAATGATTTCTTTGTATTGATCCTCTGTCATATCTGATACTGTGTCAGAATAGGACATAATAGCCTCTGATTGGTGGAAGGAATTCCAATAATCACTGACCGATGGATAAGCCAATAGTCCAATCCCCAATATAAAAATTAATGGCATGATAAAAGACGGACCTTTCTTTTTGAGCCATTTGATCATGAAATCCCCTCCTTTCCTTATGTTAAGACCAAAGAAATATCTTCGGAAATACTTCCACTCTTGCTTTTGCACTTCCGAAGATAGATTCTAAATATTAGGTATTGTATGGACAATTAGATATTGTTCATACGACGTTTTGAAATAGTATAAACCAATGCTACCAAGAGTAGGATTGAACCAACTAGATAGAATAAAGTTGTTCCAATCGCACCAGTGCTTGGCAAGACACCACCCTTTTTATTGACGATATTTGCTTGAGCTGTGTTATTCTCTTTCACTTCAATGGATTGACGTTCTGTCAAAATATTGTAACCATTCGGTGCTTTCATTTCTTCAAGATAATAGGTCGTGCTATGTTTCAGACCTTTAATCACAACTTCGCCAGCTTCAATCGCAACGCCTATTTCGTTAGCTTCCGCTACACGGTATGCATCTCCATCTTTTACAACTTTAATCTCAGTACCACCACTTAAAGCATCATAAAGCTTAAATTCTGCTCCAGTCAGAGTAGCTTTTGCTTCGTTTGTTTTCTTCAAAGTGAAACGGTGAGTGGTTACAGTCGTTTTATTATCTTCTGGATTTTTTGGATCTACTGGGGTATCTGGGGTATCTGGGGTATCTGGAGTGTCTGGGTGATTTGGATCTGTTGGATTTGTTGGGTCAAAAGAGTTGTAACCAAGTGTTGCTGTGTTGGCTGCTTGACCTTCTTTTGCATCTTTGGTTACAACAGCTGAATAGGTTACATTCACTTCAATTGGTGAGTTGTAAATAGTTGATTTATCGTCCTTGATCCATGACAAGACAACTGTCATTTTACCTGTATCATCAAAAGAAACTGTGTAGTCTTTATCTTTAACAAGTGTTTCTGTTCCTACCTTAACAGCTACTGAATCTTGAATAATAGTTAATGCTGTAGGGGTATCGGTGATAGTATAAGATTTGATTTGTTTAGTGACACCATCTGCAGTAACAAAGTTTGTAGCGTTAAATTTGAATTGGAAAGGTACTGTATCACCAATTTTTGCAGTTGTTGTTGATGTTGTTGTTTTTCCGTCCGCTGCTAGAATTTTCTTACCGCCACCATTATTTGAGTCTGGAATGGTTGGATTAGTAGTATTTTTATCGATAACAGTTGCATTTGGAGTTGTACTGTCAACAGTCAGGACTGCCCCAAGTGATGAAGTTACAAAATAGTAACCAAATGTTAAGTTTGTAAATACTAGAGTATTATCTGTTGCAGTCGAACTGGTGACCTTTGTACCGAAGCTTTTTGCCCATGCTGCAAATTCTGGCGTTGTAACATCCGCATTTGGTTTTGCAGTGATATTTCCTTTGCTGTCCACATCAAACCAGGTTTCTCCACCGAAATTTTGTGCGGTTTTACCGCTTGGGAGTTTATAAGAGATACCAGAACCATCTGCTGTTACAGTTGCATCAAAGAGCTTGTAAAGTTCATAAGTTTGGCTTTGCGAAGCATTGCGCACAGTAATTTTTCCTGTACCACCTGCATTTGTATTTACCTCTTGCGCACTAGCGAAAGTGGCAGGCAAGACCATAGCTAGCACTGCCAACACGGTCATGAAGAGACTTTTTAATTTATTCATGATTTTCTTTTTCCTTTTTCATTTTTTATTAAAGAGAAGCAGATATGAAATCCTGCAACTCCCATTGTGATACTTTAATTATGTAAGCATGAAATCAGTCCTAGGACCTCTTTTCCCGATTACGTTGAACAAACAGATGCATCAGATAGGAGATGACTATGAGGACAAGGCCAGAAAGAATAAACCACTTCTGTCCATCTCCACCTGTGCTTGGCAAGGCTCTGCCCTGCTCATTGGCCACTTGGATGCGATGGCTGGCATCACCACTAACCTTGGTAAGCGTTGCTCGTTCTGGACTAGCATCATTGCCCGCTTCATCAGACAAGGCAACAGTGTAGAAGGAAGATGTTTTATCTTCGTTAAAGTTTTCCTTGATGCTGAAGTAGATATAACTATCCAAGACAATAAAACCATCAGGTGCTGCCAATTCTTGCAGACGGTAGCGTCCTGCTTCTAAGCCTACTGGTATCCGAATACCATCTTTGCTGGTAATGGCAAATTCCTGCGTCCCGTCCACCTGAGCCCAGTTCAAACCATCCCACTTGGTCAATTCAAACTTGCCACCTGACAAAGCCTGCCATGTTAAATCCGTTTTCTGAATGTTAATGACATCTTTAACCTTTAACCGGCCAAACTGAATGTCTAGTTCATAATTGGCTAAATTGGTGCCAGATTTTGGAGCGTAATCAAAGTAGTTTGGCTTCATTCCGGGATCAATTGGACCTTCCAGGAAGGTTGGAACAACTCCTTCGCCATCGACAAAATCTGTGTAGTCAACTCCAGCGGGTACTGATACAGTGATATTGTCAACACGAAGCTCGCTGCCATCATAATCCTTGCTAGCAGAATCAGATGTTATGGTCAGCTGACGTTTGTCGATCCGTAATTCCCCATCAGAAATCAAGAAATCAACCTTGAAATTTTGATTACTATTAGAGAATCTATTTTGCAAAGATAGTGGGTAAATACCAGCATCCTTTTTCTTAACTGTCTGTTCGGCGCTTGCACCATTAAAGCTGATGTCAGATTCTTTATAGAGACCGCTAGTATCTTGGATTTCGGTGACTTTATATCCTATAGTTGCTGTCTCGCCATCATAGACCTTCGACTTCTTCTCACCTTTAATCACTACGACAACTGGTTGTTGCTCTACAGTCAGATTAGCAGGCTGATAGGTTATATGATAGAAGTTGGTTCGATCAACCCCAGTCGCATCAATAATTTTAGCATTTTTAGGCGTTGTAGCACTAACTCCTGCATCTGTTTGGCTACCATCGTAACGGACGGCAGTCAGATTGTCTCCTGCTTTCAATGCTGCACTGTAAGTAGGTTTTAAATCAGATAGACCCGAACTTGATAGAGCAGTGCCATCATAAACTTTAGACTTGTCTAATGCAGTCAGTATTAAGTTTTTCTTATAATAGAGATTAATGGTTATGTGACCACCCTTACCTACACGGTACACTGTCCTATCAGCTACTTTCTCACTGTCTAACGAATGATTATAGGTATAACCACTTATGGTTTTATGATCCACCACAAAACTCCCCGGTTTCTTTCGGTAAATCACCAATGGTTCTTGTCCATCGATTTTCTTACCATCCATATCCAAATAATTTACCGTAAAGGTTTGAGTATCAAATCCGACATATTCAAAAATAATCACATTATTTGCTGCATTAGAAGTTAGCACCAAGCCTTGAGTATTTACAGTTGGATAGTAATCCATTTCCAGCATATCATCCGTAATACCTGACTGATTTTTCATATGCTGTTTATTCACATCTGCAGCAGCTTCTTTGGCGTGGATGATACTTCCATCAACCTGGCGGGTCACAGATGGTGCAACCTCAATAGCAGGATTATCCTTCAAAACATATTTGACAGTATAGGTAACATCTTTGACCTTCGGTGTATAGTAGAAAGTTACTTCATTCCCATTAAAATTCAGGTTAATCGTTTGGCTATTCTTATCTGGACGATAACCAGTGATCCCTAATGCTTTTTCTGTGATTATCTGGTTCAACGCAAGTGCTGAACTCGTGACCATTTTATCGGCAGCCAATTTCGCATTTGTCCCAGCCTCCAGATAACGAACAGTATACGATAATGGTTTCAACTCCCACTTAGCAGTTAATTTGACATCTTTGGTTACTTGGTCACTCCAACTATAGAGCTTACCATCTTCTGTATACCAACCAAGGAAATTATAATGCTCCCTCGTTGGATCGGCAGGGGCCTTAGCGTATTTGTATTTTTCAACACTTTGATCGGCAGGGGCGGTTCCATTACCACCGTTGATATCAAAAGTAACCTTAAATTTTGGAGCAATCCACTTAGCATAGAGAACTAAGTTATTGGCAGGCATTTTATTAAAGTTATACTTCTCTGTCAATAACGAATCTGTATACCAACCACCCCATGTATAGTCTGGGTCAACATTGTTTGGTCGTTCTGGTATGTAATTATGAGTAGAATCATCAATACTACGCTCGAACGGAATCCTATCAATTGTCCTTAACCGACTACCATTAAAGTAATAATCTATCTTGTAATTTGTTCTGTTATAGTAAAAGCGATATACATAGGGATTCCATCTTGTTTGAGACGCTTGATAACCAGGAGGGGTATAATTCCCCTGATAAGTATATCCAAAGATTTCCTTAGCTGTCAGTCCACCTGTCCGAATAAAGGACTGGCTGTATTTATTCGACAGGACATAAAGATTTGGATCATCAGCTGATTGTAGCCAATACTCAACAGAGGCTCTTGTCCCAGAATTTATCCAAACTGCCGTTTGAAAGATTAGATTATTTTCACTTGCTAAGTTCAATAGATCAGGTGTTACCTCGAACCGCTTAGTTTTAGAACGTGACTCCCTCCAGTAATCAAAAAAATAATTTCCATACTCATCATAAACTTCTTCTGAAGAAGAGGGCCAAAGACTAGAAATATCTTGTCCTAAAACTACATTCGGGATAGTGTAATTCGAAAGATTATAGGTCACATTGTTAATTCTGATACGGCCCGTATTCCAATAAGCAGGTCCGTTCAAGTTGAACACAAAGGTGTATCTCTTTAACTTATAGTAAACCGGCAAAATTGAACTGCCATCTGCTGCTATCTCAACAGTTGAGGTAGCATTTTCAGTAGCATCTACTTCATGATAAGGCAGATTAGTGGAAATAGTCGGTGCATTTGTTGCAGAAACAGTCGTACCTACTTTTGCCGTAGCTTCTTTGGCACTATCGTAAACCCACTTAATAGTTCCCGTAACATTATCATATTGTTGCTTATAATAAACAACTGTATAAGCAACTGAATTCGGTGTCCACTTCGCATACAAAGTTGTATCTTTCTTTAAAGCGAGGGAATTCGTAATCTTGCTACCAGTCAGGTCAGGATTATCATACCAACCTTCAAATGTATATCCTTCTTTAGTTGGGGTAGTTGTCGAAATCTTAATCCGGCTATCATACAGACCAGATTGTTGTGAAACATTACTCCCACCATTGGAATTATAAGAAAGTGTAAAGTTTTTTCGAGTATAATAAACATACATTTTTTGACCACTAGCACTATCGATTTTTTTAGTATCAACGCGCTCAAAGTCAGCATAACTGTATGTTAAGATTTGTGGCGTAACAGTTGAACCTAGAACTCCACGAGTAGGAACTGTCTGAATATCAGAATATCCTGAACCAGTCAGATTCTTAAGTTTATAAACAACTTCATACTCAGCATTATATGGAACAAACTTGACACGTTCAGAAATGCGATTATCATCTACTCCATCTGCTAAGTCTAGTTCTTCTAACTTATCTCCAGTGAACTCAAGAATGGGTTTTTCAGGGTAGTAAATAGCCACTGCTGGTAAGGAGGAGTCCTCTTTATTGCTCACCTCCGTAGAAGCAGGTGGCGTCAGTTGATACGGAGTATCACTAACTTCCAGCTGAACAGTTTCCTTATCAATCGTAATATCTCGGTTTTTAGAAACATTGTGGTAGAAGTATGTAACATCAATAGTATAAATATTGATATTATTAAATACCGCTTCAGCAGTCAGATCGCCGGTAATCACCGTATTTTCATCAATCCGCTCACCAGTAGCTTTATTAATCCAATGCGAAAATACATAACCGTTTTTAAAAGGCGCTTCTGGCAAACTACCGAGTGTCGTCCCTACAGTCTTATCAATCAAGCTCGTAATGACTTGTTCTTGACCCACTGTGTCAATATAGGTAAACTTGACAGTATAATAATTTGCTAATACATCACCATAAACAGAAAAATGGCTAGCGTCAAAACTAATCTCGGAAATTTGTTGCTCATTTTCCTTCGTTTCAGCCTCTAGAACCTCTATCTGGCTATTCTCTTCAAAGTGGACAATTTTCAGCTTACTATCATCAGGTCGTCGAACCAATTCCTTGTTTATAATCTTAATCTTCACAGGGGCTGCCGGCTCGACCTCTTGCCCCCGAAAAGAAAAATGAATATCAAAGAATCGTGCATATACCAAGTTTTTAACCCCAAGATTCTCCTTCGTTTTCTCATAATGTGCTTGGTATTCTTCTGATTGGCTATCCAATTCTCTAACAATCAACTCAACGCCTTTTGGAAATTGAGCAGTAGCATCAAATTCCGCAGTCAATTCATAATCATGAGAACTATAAACCATTGTAGTTGGTTCGGTAATCCGTTCTTGGTCAAAAATATTCTTACTACTCTCGTCTGCAGATACTGATACCGGTGAATCAACTTGGGTAGAAGCTTCCGTTTGATGTGGTTCGACAACAGCTTTTATCCCAGATTCAGTGCTCGTTTCTAATATACTACTACTGTCTGATGGTAACTGTTCCAAGCCAGTATTTATACCAGAAGTTTGATTTACCTTATCTTGGTCCAGTGTCAGAGCTGGTAAAATCAATGCATACGTTGTTACAAATACAACCACAACAGCTACAAAATTAACAAATTTTCTATATTTTTTCTGCCATAAAGATAATCTTTTAAACTTAAAATTATTTTGCATGTTCCTCCCCCTAAATTGCTTTAACTATCTAACTTTAAGTTCATCATTTTTAATCAATTACTCCCATCTCTGTCAAAGGCCATACTCTAAAAACCAATTTACCAACAATCTGTTCATTAGAGACTGTACCAATAGCGTTGTTTCGCGAATCAATGGACTCTTTCCGGTTATCTCCCATGACAAAGATTCGATTTTCCGGTACCTGATAGGGAAACTCAATATCTGTATGACCATAATCCCTATTTACCAAATATGGCTCGTCCAATCTTTGATTATTGACATAAACATTCCCTTGTTTATCCATATCCACCCAATCCCCAGCTTCAGCGATGACGCGCTTGACCAGAATATTGTTATTGTAATAAAAAGCAACAACATCACTGCTTTCAAAATCATTGCTCTTTACTGATACAACGATGTCCCCACTATTCAGGGTTCCTTTCATTGAATCTCCGTATATTCTCAAAATAGGCAAAAATAATACAGCGATTAGTATTGCAAATGCTGCAACTACTACCAACATAAACACTGTACTTTTCACTGTCCTCCAAAATGTATGTCTATATCTTTCATGCTGATATAGCTCTTTTAATTCTGAAGTTTTTGGAAGTTCCTTTCCCCTGAGGTTTGAACTATTCATGAACATCACCAATTTTGTTTTTCACATTATAGAGATATAGATCAGCAGCTTTTTGCGCTTCTTCAAAAATATTAGTCAGTTTTATTGAAGCTTCCGCTATGGAGCCAGATTGACTAATCATAATTCTTCTATCAGCCAACTCTGTTTTAATCTTCTCAAGTTGATTTCTCAAGCAATCAATCTCTTCACTTTGAGCCAACATAATCTCATATAACTCAATTCGCTTTAATTTCCGAAGATCTTTTACATCCATCTGCGTTTCCTCTCTTTTACCAAAATATTATACAATTAAATTGAGGTGCAACTTAATAACAATATTTGGTATTTTACTATAGTTTCCATTTATTGTCTAGTAATATGAGTTTTCTAAGGGAAAACTGTTAGCAATATTTTATAAAACGAATCCCTCTCATTTAGGTGTTAATGGCTAATATAGTTATTTAATTTGTCTTTAATTACTTTAATGTATGGATGTCTTTCCCGCTTCCGTCAATTATAGAGATCAGCTTCGGACTGTAAAACGCAAATTGCTAAGATGTTGACAAAAGTTGGCGGCGGCAGCTCATTGCCTTGTATGGTCGAATGAATTAGCTTTCAGACAAGGAACCGAGGTGCAGGTAGCTAGAACAGCCTAGAGGCTGTTCTAGGTTGGAAATAAGACTTGCGAAACAAGTCACTTTCGTAGAGTATGGCAAGCCGAAAGTGGCGATGTATCAGAGTTAATTTAAATGACTGTACTAAGAACTTGCTATTTTGGGTTTTGGGGATTTCATTGAGTATTAAAATTTATCTACATAAAAACACCTTGAAAATGCGCTTGTCATTTATTATAAATAACGAGAGCTTCTTCAAGATGTATCACAGAATATAATTTCTTTAGCTAATAGATTGCCACTACTGTCCAAAAAGCTGGATAAAATTCCTTAGTAATATCGTATTACGGTATTCAAAAATCAAAGACTCTGCTAAAATTTTGTATCGTCATTTAATTGATAAATATCCCGCATCGCCCAAAAACCAATCAGAATCATTAGTAGACCAACCCAAATTTCCTTTGGAAATTGCATGATTCTTAAAAATCCAAGTACCAAGGCAATCGCTAATGCTACCAGTAAAAATACTGCCGCAATCAAATTCATAGTCCCCTTAATATTGCGAGGTGCAATAAAAATATAAAAAAGTACTAACATGATGGCAAGGATTAAATAAAACATGCTTCTTCTCCTAGAAATTATTCCTCAGTCGCTAATTTTTTCTTCTTCGCAGCCTTATCACGCTCTGCCTTGTTCAAGATTTGCTTACGAAGACGGATAGATTCTGGCGTTACTTCCATGTATTCATCATCGTTCAAGAATTCTAGTGATTCTTCAAGGGTCAAGATACGTGGTGTCTTAATTACAGACGTTTGGTCTTTGGTAGCTGAACGAACGTTGGTCATTTGTTTAGCAGTTGTGATGTTAACTGTCAAGTCATTGTCACGTGAGTTTTCACCGATAATCATTCCTTCGTACACTTCAGTACCTGGGTTGACAAAGATCGTTCCACGCTCTTCAATACGCATGATAGAGTAGGTCGTTGCCTTACCTTGATCGATAGAAACCAAAGCACCACGGTGGCGGCCACCGATTTCACCTTGAACTACTGGTAAGTATTGGTCGAAAGTATGGTTCATGATACCATAACCACGAGTCATTGAAAGGAATTCTGTTGAATAACCAATCAAACCACGCGCAGGCACTAGGAAAACAAGACGAGTTTGACCATTACCTGTCGCAACCATATCCAACATATCACCCTTACGCTCAGATAGGGATTGGATAATAGAACCTTGGTATTCTTCTGGAGTATCGATTTGCACGCGCTCGAATGGCTCCATTTTCACGCCGTCAATTTCCTTGATAATAACTTCTGGACGTGATACTTGAAGCTCATAGCCTTCACGACGCATGGTTTCAATCAAGATAGACAAGTGCAATTCACCACGACCTGAAACAGTCCATTTATCTGGAGAGTCAGTAGGGTCAACACGGAGAGAAACATCTGTTTGCAACTCAGCCAAAAGGCGCTCTTCAATCTTACGAGATGTCACCCATTTACCTTCACGACCAGCAAATGGTGAGTTGTTCACCAAGAAAGTCATTTGAAGAGTTGGCTCATCGATACGAAGAACTGGAAGTGCCTCAACTGCATCTGTCGGAGTCACAGTCTCACCAACGAAGATGTCTTCCATACCAGAAACGGCAATCAAATCACCAGCTTTTGCTTCTTGGATTTCTTTACGCTCAAGACCGAAGAAACCAAAGAGTTTTGTAACGCGGAAGTTTTTCGTTGTGCCATCTAGTTTAGAAAGAGTAACTTGGTCACCAACTTTAACAGTACCACGGAAGACACGACCGATACCGATACGACCTACGAAGTCATTGTAGTCCAAAAGGGATACTTGGAACTGCAAAGGCTCATCTGAGTTATCCACTGGTGCAGGGATATGCTCGATGATGGTATCAAAGATTGGTGCCATTGTTTCTTCTTGGTCTGCTGGATTGTCAGATAAAGATGAAGTACCGTTGATAGCTGATGCGTAGACCACTGGGAATTCCAACTGGTCATCATCTGCACCCAATTCGATGAAGAGTTCAAGCACTTCATCTACAACTTCTTCTGGACGAGCAGAAGGTTTGTCAATCTTGTTAACAACCACGATTGGAGTCAAGTTTTGCTCAAGGGCTTTTTTCAATACGAAACGAGTCTGTGGCATAGTCCCTTCGTAAGCATCCACGACAAGTACAACACCGTCAACCATTTTCATGATACGCTCAACCTCACCACCGAAGTCCGCATGTCCTGGTGTGTCCATGATGTTGATACGAGTACCGTTATAAGCTACGGCAGTGTTCTTAGCAAGAATAGTGATACCACGCTCTTTTTCGATATCGTTTGAGTCCATGGCACGCTCATCCAATTGCGTACGCTCATCAAGCGTTTGGGATTGTTTCAATAATTCATCAACGAGGGTTGTTTTTCCGTGGTCAACGTGGGCAATAATGGCTACGTTACGGATGTCTTCTCTAAGTTTTGTCATAATATCCTCTGTATATTTTAATTTAACTAAAAAAGTATATCATAGATTGGCGTAAAAATCACAGATAATCTTGTTGTAAATGTTTTCAGATAGCAGATTGAAAGCAGAAGAAAAGAGATTGAAGCCAATCTCTTATAAAATGTTCTCAAAATTATCACGCACTTCTTGTGGCCAAACGCTTGACTGCACTTCACCGATATGTTTCTTACGAAGCAAGAACATGGCCAAACGGGATTGACCGATACCGCCACCAATCGAAAGCGGGAAGAGACCATTCAAAAGGGCACGATGCCAATCAAATTCCAAACGGTCCTCGTCGCCTGTAATAGCAACCTGGCGCTTAAGCGCTTCTTCATCCACACGAATCCCCATTGAGGACAACTCAAATGCTGAACCAAGTACTTCGTTCCAAACCAAGATGTCTCCATTGAGTCCTTTGTAGCCTGCTTCTGATGGACTTGTCCAGTCATCATAGTCTGGGGCGCGTCCATCATGTGGTTTACCGTCTGCCAGTTCACCACCAATACCGATTAGGAAAACTGCGCTGTATTCTTTGGCAACCACATTCTCACGCTCTTTTGGTGTCAATTCTGGGAAGTTCTTGACCAAATCCTCCGTGTGGATAAAGGTGATTTTCTTAGGCAAAACAGACTCAATGTCATAACGAGCTTCAACTGCCAATTCTGTCAGACGGATAGCCTTGTAAATCTGCTCCACTGTTTCTTTCAAGTAAGCTAAATTCCGACGGCCATCAGGAATAACCTTCTCCCAGTCCCATTGATCCACGTATACTGAGTGAATGGGATCCAAGGAATCCTCGTCAGGACGAAGAGCCTTCATGTGAACAAAGAGCCCTTCTCCCTCATTAAAACCGAATCGAGCCAAGGTATGACGCTTCCACTTAGCAAGCGAGTGAACCACTTCATAGGTCGCATCTGGAATCAACTTCACATTAACAGTAACCGCATTCTCCACACCGGACAAATTATCCTGCATCCCATCCCCGACACGACTCAAAATCGGTCCTTGCACTTCTACAATTTCTAGCTTGTCTTTCAAATACTGCGTAAATGTATTTTTGACGAAAGAAATCTCCTCTTGCTGATGAATGAAGCTTTTCTTCATACCTTACCTCCTTAAAATTTATACACCTTATTATACTCTTTTTTACCTACTTGTAAAGTCTTTTTATTAAATATTCTGATAATTTAATGGAGGTTTTTTCACTTCGGATGTCAGTACTTCTATCACACCCTCTGTCAAGCGTCTAGGACCACGCACTGCCCTGACCCCCAAGTCCATCATGCGCGCTCTCGGCAAAACATCATCGGAAAACTGAGCGAGCAATTCCACCTGCATGAGTTTCTTTTCTGTAGGAATGTCTGATTGTGCATGATTTTCCAAGTTCGCCCCCAAGACACGGCAGACATAGCGAATAGCCTGTACAGGTGCCGTCACGTAGATGGCTACGATGTCCCCAACTTGAATGGTTGATTTTTGCGACCAATAGACTACCTTATTTTCCGCAAACTCAGTATCAATATCATAGACCTTTGGATTGGCTGGAATGACCCAGTAATCAGGCCCTTGCTCCGCCTTGTAGGATTTTGGTCCTATAAGATAGCGGCTCTTCTCAAGGAGGGCTAATATCGCTTCATCTTCCACAGTATCATCGAGCAAGACCGACACCCAGCTCTTCTTGGACATATGGTAGGCTGGGAAGATGCCCGACTGACTCAGCAGCTCTGCTATTTCCCGACCATCAACCTTGAGATTGACAATCTCCACAAGCTCTTGGTCAGTGCTCCCATCCAACTGTCCCCGCTTGACCTGAGTCACCAAAGCGTACCACTTATTATTGGAGGGGTGGCGAAAAGAACCTGTCTCTGGCGACTTGGCAAAGGGATAATCAGGTAGGTCACCCCACTTCTCCTTGATGAGCTGGGCTATGCGGTTGCTTTGGTCTTTGGAAAATGGCAGAGCGATACAGCAAGCCTCCTCTACTCGAACCAAAATGGACTGATAGCTTTCTCTCACCTGCCCCACAAAAGCCCCAGCTGGCGCAGTCACCAGATGAGCAGTATAGACCTCCTCCATCTCACAATCCCAGACAAAGGACGACAGCTGACCAGCCTCATCAACCTCCACCACCGCCTCAAACTGCCCCTCCATGAACACCTCACGGTAGATGTAACGATTGTTGGAGAGGATAAAACCGAAAGGGATGAGGGAGGGGAGGTGGACCTTTAGTTTGCTATTTATATTTGTCATTTTTTTCCTTTTCTACTAACCCAGCCAATCGCATCTGCTGGTGGATTTTCCGTATCAATCCAGATGAATTCGATACCGATTTCACCATTTTTGAATTTGGTTAATCGAATACCATTTATTTCCAGAGATTCTAATTTTTTCCCTGTCAGTACCTCACGCTCAGCTAGTTGGAAAACACCTCTTAACAACCACTCTCCAAGAATATCTTGTTTGTTAACCGACTGAATAGCCTTACCTGATTCTTGGTTGATATAGGCTTGGATGGCATCGCCTGAAGATAGAAAGCGGAGTGCAAGACAATAGACTCGCTCATTTCCATAAAACCAAAGCACCCTCAGTCAGGCCGTTCACTATTCCGTATCAGGAAGCTTTACAACATCTTCTAATTGATAAAGAAATTTACCAAGATAACTATTATAGGAGGAATTAAAGTACAAATGGTTTGAAAGTAATTCACCACTCTGCTTTTATAGGAAGCTTGATATTTCCGCTCTAAACCAGCTAGCCTATAAACAAAAATACTTAACGAGAAGAAAATACTCAAAATAACAATAATATAAATTATAATTGCTATAGCAATGTTCAATTTATCTAGTACATTATTGTTCAAAAATGCTAAAGCAAAAATATAGGAAATAATATTTATAAAAAAGCCAATAATAGATGATTTTTTATATTTTTGAATGATATACTTGGAAAATATTAAAATTGAATATGAGCAAAGCATAGCAAAAGAATTATTAATAGTTTTATTTAAAGCCATCATCAAAACATTTGCTAATAAACTGAATTCCCGATTTCTTAAACTTTCAAACAGAGAAGGAATTGTTGCATTATTTGTTTCTAGAACCATATAAGTATTGAATCCAAACAATATTAATATAAAGATAGTTGACAAATTATATAATATTTTGGCTAAAAATTTCAAATTCTCAAGTCTTTCCTCATTAAATTTATCAATTTCTTTCTTTTGTACTGTATTTATATTTTGAGAATTATTTATTACGATATTCCCATTTTGCACATTTACATCTTTTAAATCAATTTGAGAATTATTGGTATTACGGTAGTTATTTACAATATTCTCCACTGCTTTTTTGTCCGCCAAGTCTTTACAAATCTGATAAACAAAAGACAGCACTGGTATACCATATGTGATAAATACAATTAATATGTTCATAATATTTTTCATTTGTCTCCTAACATTCTTTTTATCTCATAAAAACTATATAAAATTATATTCTGTAACTTACCCCACCAACTTCTTCATCTCTTCAATCCGTCCTACTGTCGCATCATACTTAGCTTGGTAGTCGGCTTGTTTTTCTTTTTCTTTTTCAACGACTTCTGGTTTGGCGTTGGCGACGAAGCGTTCGTTGCTGAGTTTTTTTCCGACCATATCTAGTTCTTTTTGCCACTTGGCAAGTTCTTTGTCTAGACGAGCCAACTCTTCTTCTACGTTGAGGAGGTCGGCGAGTGGCAAGAAGATTTCAGCGCCGGTGATAACGGCTGACATGGCTAATTCTGGTACAGCGATGCTTGAGCTGATTTCCAGATGTTCTGGATTTGTAAAGCGGCGGATGTAGTTTTCATTTGACTTGAAGAAGGTTTCAAGCTCGCTATCTGCCGTCTTAATCAAAATGGTAATCGACTTAGATGGCGCAACATTGACTTCTGCTCTGCTATTTCGCACCGAACGAATCAGATCCTTGAGGCTTTCCACTCCCTTATGGGCTTCCGCATTGTCAAAGGCTGGGTTGACCACAGGGTAAGCCGCCACCACGATAGAGCCTTCTGCGTACTGGGCGAAAATCTCTTCCGTCACAAACGGCATGATTGGGTGGAGCAGGTGAAGGATTTGGTCCAGCGTGTAGAGAAGAACAGAGCGAGTCATGACTTTCTCAGTCTCGTTGTCGCTGTAAAGCACTTCCTTGGTCAGCTCGACATACCAGTTGGCGAACTCTTCCCAGATGAAGTTGTAGAGGATGTGACCAGCCACACCAAACTCGAACTTGTCGAAGTTTTCAGTGACTTTGGCAATGGTTTCGTTGAGATTGTGGAGAATCCATCGGTCCGTCACGTTGCCAGCCTCTCCAGCTGCAACTTTGGCAACATTCTCACGTGCCGCATCCAAGGTCACCCCTTCATTGTTCATGAGGATATAGCGAGAAATGTTCCAAATCTTGTTAATGAAGTTCCAAGAAGCATCCATCTTCTCATAAGAGAAGCGAACATCTTGACCAGGAGCAGAGCCGTTTGACAAGAACCAACGCAAAGCGTCCGCACCGTATTTCTCGATGACGTCCATTGGGTCGATACCATTTCCGAGCGACTTGGACATCTTGCGACCTTCTTCGTCACGAATTAGACCATGGATAAGAGCATTTTTAAATGGACTCTTTCCTGTAAATTCGATTCCTTGGAAAATCATACGAGATACCCAGAAGGGAATAATATCATAACCAGTTACGAGTGTTGAATTTGGATAGTAACGCTGGAAGTCAGCCGCATTTTCGTCAGGCCAACCCATGGTTGAGAATGGCCAAAGGGCAGAACTGAACCAAGTATCAAGCACATCTGAGTCCTGAGTCCAGCCATCTCCTTTTGGTGCCTCTTCTCCCACATAAATCTCACCGGCCTCGTTGTACCAGGCAGGGATTTGATGCCCCCACCAAAGCTGACGTGAAATTACCCAGTCGTGTACATTTTCCATCCATTGTAGGAAAGTATCGTTGAAACGTGGTGGGTAAAATTCTACCTTGTCAGCTGTGTCTTGGTTGGCAATGGCATTCTTCGCCAACTGGTCCATTTTAACAAACCACTGGGTTGACAAACGAGGCTCGACTACCACACCTGTACGTTCAGAGTGACCTACTGAATGCACACGGTTCTCGATTTCGACAAGGGCACCCAGTTCTTGTAACTTCGCAACCGTTGCTTTACGGGCTTCAAAGCGGTCCATACCTGCAAATTCACCTGCCAACTCGTTCATGGTACCGTCTTCATTCATAACGTTGACTTGTGGCAGATTGTGACGTTGACCTACGAGGAAGTCATTTGGATCGTGGGCAGGAGTGATTTTTACAACCCCTGTACCAAATTCAGGATCTGCATGTTCATCCGCAACGATTGGAATTAACTTGTTAACAATTGGCAGGATAACGTTTTTGCCAATCAAGTCCTTGTAACGTGGGTCTTCTGGGTTAACCGCCACCGCAACGTCACCGAACATGGTTTCCGGACGAGTTGTTGCAACTTGAAGGGCACGAGAACCATCTTCCAACATATAATTCATGTGATAGAAGGCACCTTCGACATCTTTATGGATAACTTCAATATCAGAAAGAGCTGTTCTGGCTGCTGGGTCCCAGTTGATGATAAATTCGCCACGGTAGATCCAGCCTTTTTTGTAGAGTTCTACAAAGACCTTGCGAACGGCTTTCGACAAGCCTTCGTCCAGCGTGAAGCGGTCACGTTGGTAGTCCAAAGACAGACCCAACTTGCCCCATTGCTCACGAATGGTCGCTGCATATTCATCCTTCCATTCCCAGACTTTATCGAGGAATTTTTCACGACCCAAGTCATAACGGGTCACGCCTTGCTCCCGCAAGCGCTCCTCAACCTTAGCCTGAGTGGCAATCCCCGCGTGGTCCATACCTGGAAGCCAGAGGGTATCAAAGCCCTGCATGCGTTTTTGACGGATGATGATGTCTTGAAGAGTGGTATCCCAAGCGTGTCCCAAGTGCAACTTACCAGTTACGTTTGGCGGCGGAATGACGATCGAATAAGGCTTAGCCTCCGCATCGCCTGACGGCTTAAAAACATCTTGGTCCAACCAAGTTTGGTAACGACCAGCCTCAACCTCGGCTGGATTGTATTTCGGTGATAATTCTTTTGACATTATTTTTTCTCCTTTAGTATTCTTTAAGAAAATTGGTTTATACTATCTTCAAGCTAGAAATAGCAAAACTTTTCTTTTTCATATAATCTCCTAGAAATAGTCAGTCCTTTGGGCTGGCTATTTCGTTTGTTCTTGCTCAAGTTCTTCTATTTTTTGGATAATCAGTTGAGCTACGTCATTGGCAGTAAGGTGGGTATTATTAATTTTATGATAATGGTCAAGTTGCTTCGGCGCAAATTCTGGATTAAAGTTTGCAAACTTCATTGTATCTAAAATATCTTTTTCAGACCACTCAATATTTCTTTTCCAAGGTTTATGTTGCAAACGATTTTCGGTCACATTTCTTCTTAAACGTTCTTGCAGCTCTGTTTCCAATTCAATAAACAAAACAGCTTGATTCCTACTGTGATAAATCTCTTGAATATTCTCTAAAAAAGAAATATCTGCTGGATCATTAAAGTCAATAACAACTGTAAAAATCAAACCCAAATCAGTTTTCGCAGAGGTTTCAAAAAACTTCATACGAATATCATTAATAAGTTCTCTCGCTTCGTCAGACATTGGAAAAAATTTTGTTACGAAATCGATTGATTCATGATTATGAAACAAAACCAAATCAGTTAACTTCTCAACTTCCTGCCCAATGGTCATCTTGCCAGAAGCTTGTGCTCCAATAATAATTAGATTCATCTTTCCTCCCCCACCAACTCTATCTTAATCCCATCTGGGTCTTCCAAATAGAGGGCATAGTGATTTGGCCCTCCTGCGTGGGGATAACGGTCGTCGTAGAGCAGTTTGACTCGTCTGGTCAAAAATTCCTTCCGCCATTGGTCAATCTCATCAGGTGTGCCTGCATGAAAGGCTAGATGATTGAGACCTGTACGGCACCGGTGATAACCTGCCTCTAGGAAATCCTGTGGCGTTTGGACAAAGACCAGGTATTGCTCTGCTTTTTTATAAGACAACCCTTCCTCCCACTCCTGATAGAGCGAGTAGCCCAGCTTGGTCAGAAGAAAATCGTAAAATGCACGCGAAGTTTCCAAGTCAGAAACATAAATTTCAACATGATGTAGCATATTTCTCCTTTACAAATGAAAATCCCCGCCTAGACTTGCTAGACAGGGACGAAATTATTCCGCGGTACCACCCTTGTTCAGATACATTATCTGCACTTTGCTTATTCGATTCACACCATCAGCAACCAGTTTTGACATTTGTGCGGATTTCTCAGTACCACCGCTTCCTGTAACAAATGGAGCCCAAAACACCTCTGATTGGCTTTATTCTATCAAAATATTTAGAAAAAAGCAATCAACTCTCTTTTTTGAAAACAACACCATTTTCCTTTAATTTTTTGATTGTTCCTGGACCGATTCCTTTTATGGACAATATTTCCTGCTCTGTCCTTTTCTTAAAATCAGCCTTGCTATGTATCCCTCCGTAAAAGAGATTTATTGCTCTTGAATGTCCTAACCCTTCTAAATCCAAAAATTTTCTAAATTTCTTAGGAGAATTTGGCAATGTATTCGCATAGGATTCCGCCAAGGCTACCATTCCCTCAACTAAAAACGGTTTTGTTTCTAAGAACATGGTTGCGGTATTTAAAGCAATATAGATAGAGTGAACCGTGTATGGTTTGTAATAAGACAGTTGCGTGGATACAGTCACAAGATCCAGCCAACTGTCTGATTGAAAGGCCTCAACCGCTTTGCTATTTAAGTCAGCTAATCGCTTAAACAACTCTTCCGCCTTTGTAAATTTTCCTTGTAATAACTGGGCCATAATCTGATAAACCAAAACGCCATCGTCCTCCCAGTCCTTCTCAAGTGACCACCGATAAAGACTTTCAATTTCATCAAATTGATACAAATGAAGATAGGTAGCTAACATGGTATGAAAATAGCCCGGTGGAAATCCTTCCTCAATTTTGGAACGAAGAAGTTCAACCAGTTTTAAAGCTAAATTTGAAAAACCGTTGAGCAGGTAAATTTCTGTTAAAAAACCAATCATTTGCAAGACTGACCTAGCCTCAACGGAAAACCAATCGGAGTAATCTAGTTCTGCCCATTGTTCAACTATTTCATCCTGTATCACCAGCATTTTCTCTAAATATGCTCGATCAATCACTCCATCCCCAGTTTCCAACAATAATTGAAATTTTGCCTCCAGATAATTGGGATAAGTTGCAAGCAGTTTTTTTAACTCTCGAATGCGGTGCTTTTTCTGGGATATTTCCATAATCTCCTCGAACCACTCCGTTTCCGCATCCTTACTTCCTGCCGAATACAACAGCTCCCTTAGTTCATCAATATAAAACTCATCATCTGTTACAAAAAATCCTCTAGTCAACTCCAATGCTTTACGCATATCTGTTTGCGACAATTGGCTTAGAGAATTAGGAGATTGAAAATCACTAAACTGTATAATATTATCTCCATTATGTTTAGCGTGTCTCATCTCTTTCTTCCGATTTTTCTTCTTTGCCATCAGCTTTTCTCCTTGAATATTCTAATTCTATTATAGCAAGAAGAACGAAAAAACCAACTCCATTCAGTTGGTTTACACCATATTAGGCTTTCAACTCAATCCCTTTTTCTTTCAACTGCTTGATGGTTGCAGGACCGATGCCTTTAAGAGCCAAGAGCTCTTTTTCTGTATGGTTTGCAAAATCAGCCACAGATTGAATACCTGCTTCGTAGAAGGTTTCCAAACGTGCTGCCGCAATGCCTTCCAACTCAGGAAGTGCCAAAAAGTCTTCCAATGAAGTCGCTGAAGAAATCACCTCTGCTACAACTTCTTTCACTTGTTCCACAGAATGTTCTACGAAAGTTTCAGCCTGATGTGCGACTGTCTCAACAGCTCCGCGAGCAGTTTCAAGACCTACACGACCTGCACGTTTCAAGTCTGCTAATTGTTTTTTCAATTGTTTTTTTCGATTTACTTTCTTTTTTCCCATTTTTCATCTCTCTCCCGTCTGATTAATAATGCCTTTGACCAAACAACTCATCTGGTAAATCATGAAAACCTTTGCCAGCATGGTAGTTGGCAAATTTCCCTTGAATGAATCGATAGGCATCCAGCTTGCTCTCATAACGAATATAAGCATCCGCTGCACGCTCATCTTTGTCTTCTTCCAAGACACGACGACTTTCTTCAACCGCCATCTCGTTTACCATGACCTGAGTGTTGACCCAAGCTTCAAATTCTTTTAAAAATTCTTGTTCTTTTGTCATTATTTTCCTCTTTCGCCTGCTTCGATTGAAACACACCGGTTTATTATACCATATTTTCTAGAAAACACAAGAAAACCCTAACTGCAACACAGTTAGAGTCCCCATTTTTTTACCAAGTAAAACGATAGGTCGTTTTAGACAGAAATTCTTCTCCTTGCTCTAACAAAATCGAACCAAATCCATCGACATTGCACGCATTCGGCAAGGCCTGACACTCTAAACTAAAGACACCGTGGTAACAGGTCAAAGCTTCAACAGGAAAATTATATGTATAAATAACGACCGCAGGCTGGTTGGTTTTGACACTGAGTCCAATTTTCCCATCTGGACTCAAAACTTCTACCGGAATATCCACCTCTTCCAATAACCATGGGTGGTCATAGCCTTTTACCAATACATTTTGAGGATATTGGCTATCAAATCCCTGAGCAAAAGGCGCAAAATCTCTAAAATCAAACGGCGTCCCTGTCACATCTTCTAAGACACCCGTTGGCAGGTTATCCTCCCCAAGCGGAGCATAGTGATTCGCAGCAATTTTAATACGGTGCTCGGCAACTGACCGTTGAAAATCACCAGTCAAGTTGAAATAGATATGGTTGGTCGGATTAAAAATCGTATCCTTATCCGATACAGCCTGGTAGTCAACTGTCAATTCATTTTTATCCGTCAAACAATAAATAGCCTTGACCCTCACATCACCAGGAAAGCCATTAAAACCATCTTTTAGGACCATAGCAAAGGTCACTTGATTTCTCTCATGGTCTAGCTCAACGTCCCAGTACTGCTCATTTGCCGTGTCAACCCCACCGTGTAGAGTCCTACCAGGTTCATTTTCTGTAAAATGGTAGCTTGTTCCCTTTATCTCAGCTTGGGCTCCTGAAATACGCCCCGCTACTGGGATAATTGTTGAACCAGGATACAAATCTGTCTTGCGGTAATCTTCATCCGACTTAGCCGCCAAACTGACATTTCGTAAACCGCCATTCTCTTCCACAGGAAGGAACACTCCCACCACTCTGGCACCAAAATCTGTCAAGGTTACCTGCATGCCATTCTTGTTTTCCAAGTAATACAGTTTTGCTTTTTCACCAAATGTTTTTACTTCAATCATTTCTTTTCCTCATAAGCCAAATGGGAGTGGGAAAGAACTCGACCAGTCTAAAAAGAGTTCGTCAACAAGTCTTTATTTCTAGTTGTTGACTCGAACTCTGAGAAGCGAGGCTGGACTTTCTGCCCAGCCTCAGGATACTTAAAGCCTATCAACTATAGAACATTTTATAATTAACGAAAATCAAATCCGTCTGTAACAATAGGCTGAGTTAGCCTCGCTCTCTTATTTCTAGGCTCGGGCTGAAAAACTCCACTGGAGTTACCTCGCTCTCCCGTTTCTAGGCTCAGGCTGTCTTTGGTCACTCTTTCATTTCAAGGTGACCAGTTGAAACAGTTCCCCAAACTGTTTCAACTTCCCTGACTGTCTCACTCATCGTCATCTTCATCACTTGTTAATAGACTATTGACATGAACTAGGTTGCTTGTCCCAAATTCTACATAATCCACAGCCTCTCCCAGCAGGACGCCGTTCAAGAATCCGATAACCATTGGCATATTCATACCTGCATAGAGGTCAAACTGCCCACCTTCAATCAATTTTCGTGATACGACGTTGGCTGGTGTACCACCCAACAAGTCTGCGAAGACAACGAAATCTTCCAATCCTGCAATTGTTTCTTCAAATTTTTTCTGGAAGTCTTCTGGACCTTCTTCTGGTAATAAAGCTACTGTGTAGATGTCCTCTTGAGGACCCATAATCATTTCAGTAGATTTTTTCAACTCCTCGCAGAAGATACCATGACTTACTAATACTAAACTTCTAACCATTATACCATACCAAATAGGAAGTGACCGATTGCTGACAAGCCAAGTGCGAGCACAATAATAATCAAGATAGCTTTAGTCGAAGTCATGCCACGACGACCAAGAAGCCAGAAGACAAATCCTGTAAAGATTGCAGGTACTAGACGTGGGAAGATAGTATTCAGAATGTCTTGAATATCAATCACTTTTTCTCCAATAGCTGGAGCCCAAGTTACTTCAAAGTTAATCATAGTTGCAATCAAGGCACCCATCATGAAGACACCCATTACAGATGCTGCATCAACGAGAGCTGTCAAGCGATCGCGCATGGTTGTAATCAACTTAGTACCTTCTTTGTAGGCAACTTCCAACTGTTTCCAACGGAAAATATCATAGGCAATGGCTACTGCTACCCAAAGGAAGATACCAACTGGAGATCCCTCTTTACCCATAGTAGCAGCCACAGTCCCCATAATCGCTGGAACAAGAGAACCAAATATTGAGTCACCAATTGGGGCAAATGGTCCCATCAAACCTGTCTTAACACCGTTAACCGCATCTTTAGAAGCGACGCCATCACTTTCTTCAAGTGCCAAGTCAATACCTGTAATGATGGTATGGAAGAATGGTGAAGTATTGAAGAACTGAGTATGCAATTTCATCATTTCCTTCAACTCAGGAGTACCATCTCCATACATTTTACGCAATTGTGGCAAAATCATGTAGAGGTAGCCAGATGCCTGCATCCGCTCATAGTTCCAACCAAGTTGGAAAGTGAACAAGCTACGTTTGTTGATTTGATTAAAATCTTCTTTTGTTAATTTGTAATTAGATTTCGTCATCTTCAATTTCCCCACTTTCTGAATTTGATGGAGCAACTACAGTTACTTTTTGGCTATTTTTGAAGTGAAGCACTGAAAGGAATGCACCCACAATAGCGATACCAATCATTGACAAACCTTTGAAGTTATTGACAAAGCTTACGCCTGCATCTTCAGGAAGAGTGCCAACGATACCAGCAACTGCACCACCCAAAGCTGATACGTTACCGTAAAGAACAGTCAACATCGCTGTAAGGGCGAAACCGAATGCCAAGTAGTGAAGGTTGCGTTTAAGTGGAAGATAGTGAAGTAAGATTGCAAATCCAAGACCTGGAAGCATACGAGCTGCAAGAGTTAAGCCTGCTGCAATCCATTTGTATTCAGGCAACTCAATCGTAGTGACAAGAGTTTCTACAAGACCACCACCAAAAGCAAGGGCAAGAAAAACTGGAAGTGCACGAGAAAGTGCCCAAGGAATTGCACCAAGAAGGTAGTTGCGTTCAATACCAGCATAGTCAAAACGTTCAATTGCTGCATCTACACGATGGGCAAAGAAAGTAGTAGTGAAACGACCCAAAATATCTGTATAAACCAACAACCCTGCAACTGGTACGCCAATAGTGGAAATGGCAATTTCTGGATCTAAACCTTGTGAAATAGAGAAAGCTGTTGCAAGAACCGCACCAGATGTTGCATCAATACGTGACGCACCACCGAAAGTACCAACTCCCAAGACAACTAACTGCAAACTTGCACCAATTAGCAAGCCAACTTCCATGTTCCCCATGATTAAACCAGTGATAAACCCTGCAAAGACTGGTGAACCTGCTGACGATACAATTGTCAGCTCGTCACAAATCTGATAAGCAGAGTAGAGCGTTAGAAGTAATATTTGCCACCATTGCATAATAGTGATCCTCCTTTAAATTTTTCAAAAATATCCGAATGTTATCTAACCTTATCCAATAATGGCATAAAGTCTTTTGGTGAATCGCCAGGTACCATTTGTGCAAATAATTTTACACCCTTAGCCGCCAAGGCATCAAAATCTGCAATATCCTTATCTACAACGTTAATAGAACGAGTTACAGAACGAGTTTCCGGAGTTTGAGACATATTCCCTACGTTCAACTCAGGGAGCTCAACCCCGTACTCTACCAAGCGAAGGAAGTTTTCTGGACGACGAGCAACAATCAAGAGACGTTGACTATCATACTTGCCCTCCTTAATATTATTAGCAGCCTTTTCAATCGGTAAAATCGATAATTTTACACCTGGAGGACATGCTAATTTCAGTCCTTGTTTTTCAATGTCATTTTGAGCAACAGCATCATCGATAACCATGATACGACCGATGTTCAATTTCGTCGTCCATAAGTTAGCAACCTGACCGTGGATCAAACGACCATCAATACGTGTAGCAATAATTGCCATACAGTGTTCTCCTTTTCTTCATAAATCTTTTATAACGGGTCTTTGTGAAAAATGAATCTTCTCTCTATATTTTCCTTCTGTCTCGAAGACAATTATTTCATTCGCTCCTTTCTTTAAGTATCCTTTTGGAATATAGAGATAGAGGATTGGCCCTTTTTCCCAAAAACGTCCAATATTTACATTATTAACGAAAACAACTCCCTTACCAAAACCTGTCATGTCTAAGTAAGTATCCGCAAGTTCACCCAGTTCAAACTGATAACGATAGAAAGCAGCTTGACCTTCCTCCCAACCCTTACTAAAATCCAAGTCCTCAACTGACTCAAGATGCAAAGGATAGGTTTCCCAATGACCAATAAAATGTAAATCAGCCATCGCACCTCGACCAAGCCCTTTAGACTGGGTAGGAGCCGTTAGTTTGTGCCCATAGTTGACACGTCCCATATTTTCTACCAAAATATCTAATTTTAGCTTGTCATCTTTAAAATCCAATTCAACATCGTCACCAATCTCAGTCTGATACTGAGTTGCAACGAATTTTCCATCTGCATAAATTTGGATACGGTCACGCGCATCAACCACTCGGAAACGTTCCGCTTCTGTCTTATCCCGCTCCAGCTCTGTTCTATATAAAATATAACCTGTTGACTGATCAAGTTCTTCCATATTCTTAGGATAAAACCCTTTCACGCAACCGCTTACATTTTTTAGAGTAGCAAATAAACTCACCTTACCATGAAGCGACACATCTGAAAAAGCTTTTGCCTCTTTTACAAGCGGTTCTGCATACTCTAATTCAGGATAGACTTCTTTCAAACGTTGTTGCAAAAGATAAAACTTCTTAGTAGGATTTCCAGCTTCATCCAATATAGCATCATAATCATAAGAAGTTACCTGAGGCAAATCAATTTGACCACGAGCAGAGCAACCATTCATGAAACCAAAATTTGTTCCACCATGGAACATGTACAGATTCAAGGAGCCCAATTCGATACATTCCATAACCGAATCAACCATTTCCTCCGGCTCTCTACGAATAATTTCATCGCCCCAACGATTGAACCAACCATCCCAAAATTCCATACACATGAGTGGCCAATTCTTCTGATGTTCATTAAAGAATGCCGTCATATTTGCAAAATTCTCTCTAGCTTTAGAACCAAAGTTTCCTGTTACAAATACATCATCCTCTATCAGTGTTCCTGCACGTAATGTTGCTCGCCAAGAACCATCCGAGGTAAACAAGGGAGCAGTTAGACCATGTTTACGCATCAAGCCAGCCACCGATCTTAGATACTCCTTCTCCTCGCCATAAGAGCCATACTCATTTTCCACTTGGAACATAAGTACATTTCCACCCTGTGCGAGTTGGAGCTTGGCCAATTTAGGAATAAGAGAAGCGTAATATTCATCTAAGTGCTGCAAGTACACCGAATCACTCGAACGTACTCTAAGCTCTTCCTTCATCAACCAAGCAGGGAGGCCACCCCATTCCCACTCCGCACAAATATAAGGAGAAGGACGTACAATTGCATAAAGCCCTAATTCTTGAGCCAATTTCAAAAATCGCTCAATATCCAATATACCCTCGTAACAAAACTCACCCTTTCGAGGTTCATGCATATTCCAAGGGACATAGGTTTCAACTGTATTAAAACCAAGGGCCTTTAAGTTATACAAAGAATGGTACCAATCATCAGGATGGACACGAAAATAATGAATCGCGCCTGATAAAATCTTAAAGGGTTCACCGTCCAAATAAAATTGGTCTCCAATATAAAATTCTTTCATTTCTTCCTCCGATGCAACCGCTTACTTTTCTATTAATATACTAACACTTCTTTGTGGTTATGTCCAGTACTTTTTAAAAAATTTTTTACCATTTTTTATCACCTTTATAAAGTGAAAAAGTATATTTTTGTGGGTATTTTAGCTATATTTTTTGATTTTCATCAACTAATTTAGTATAATAAGCTGTGGAAAGGAAGGAAATAAGTATGAAAGTACCGAAGTACCAACTTATACAAAACGACTTACGCCAACAGATTGTTTCTGGCAAATTTGAAAATGGCGACAAATTTTACACAGAATCTGAATTAACAAAACTATTTAATGTTAGCTCCATTACCGTTATCCGTGCAGTAAACGAACTAGTTAAAGACGGCTACCTCGTTCGCCAACAAGGTAAAGGAACCTTTGTATCTCGTTCACGCAAAGGGCGTCTTGTAGAATTTTCTGATATTGAGATTTTTCCTATGGATAAGGATAAGGTTACTGTTCTCTCGTGCGAAAAAGGCAATAAACCCGATATCCTTGAAAAACTAAATCTTGACAAGAATGAGTTTTACTATAAAATTGTACGCGTCCGCGCAGCAGAAGACACTCCATACATCTTCCACAATTCATACATCCCTCAACGATATATCCAAAATCCAGATGCTCCACTCGAGCACTATCAATCAATCTATCAACGCTTCAAACTGGACTACAATATCCACATGTCCGAGGAACCATTTGTAGAAACGAATGAAATTGTCAGCCCATGTCCAAAAGAGGTTGCCACTCATTTGAAATTAAAAGCGACTGAACCAGCTGTACTACAAAACAAAACAACTACTAACAGTACTAGCGGTGAAGTGATGGAATATACTGAAACTTACAAACACTGGAAGTATTACAAATTTGAAATTACAGCCAATCATCGCTAAAAAAACGCAGACTAACGTCCGCGTTTTTTCATATCCAATAACAATCAAAAGTAGTCTAGGAAACGAAACCAAAAATAGAACTGGATTTCATCAAGGCAAGTTGACAACGAATAATTTTGATTTTCGAAGAGTATTAATTCTAATATCCCCGTTGATGGGTAATCTTGTAACGAAACTGGTCCGCTCTAGCAATACTAAACGTAAACTCGATAATTCTATTCTTATCATTATAGGTTTTTCTTACCAAATGAAGCACTGGACTATTGCTTGGAATTCCGAGTATCTTAGCTTCATTATCCAAAGCAATACTTGCATAGAACTCTTCTTCTGCCAAACGAATCACCTGATGATAATCCTCTGAAAAAATTTCATACAAGGGAGTTGACTTCATTCGCTGAGCAGCTAATCCAGGAAATAGCGAGGCAGGAACATATGTCCTTTCCAGCATCATCGGAATCTCATCGGCAAGTCTCAAACGTTCAACTTCAAACACTTCCTCACCCTGACTAAGTTGTAGATGTTGCGCAATATAGTCCGACGCCTTAACCAATTCAAAGGATAAAATAGATGTCCTCGGTACTTTCCCAATTTTTTTCATTTGCTCAGTAAAACTATAGGCCTGAGACAAATCAACTGCAGTATCTGAAATCTCAGATACATAGGTTCCCTTACCATGCTTCTTATAGACTAAGCCACGTTTTTCCAATTCTTGCAAAGCCAAACGAACTGTAATACGACTGACACCATAAACCTGTGTCAACTCACGCTCTGAAAATAACTTGTCATTCGGAGCCATCCTCTCACGAATTGCAACTTCCAATTCATCAACCAACTGCAAATAGAGAGGTTTCTCAACAGTTTGACTAACCATAGACTCCTCCTTTCTAACCCACATAAGCTTACAAATCTATTTTACACCAAATTTCATATATTAACAATATCTTAGGTGATAAAATACCAGCTCTTCAAGCTAAAGCAAGGTCACCTCATCTGGCAAAGTAATGGTCTCTTTTCCCTGCTTGTCCATTACCAAGATTGTTGAGGGATAAAATGGATCAAAACGACTACTTAAATCTACAGCCAGTACATTTTTATAACCTTCCTGCGAAAAGACCAGCGTAATCTTACCACGACGATTTTTGATAGAAAAACGGATTACATTTTTCAAAGGAATAACTCCTTTTAAGTAGTGATCAATAACATACCAGAAACTATCAATCACTTCCCCGGGAAGCGAGGTCACAACTCCAAAACTTGCATAGCGCCCATTTGTTTGTTCAAAGGCCATAAGCCCCTCCTTTACAATAAGAAAAAAGCCTGTAAAACAGGATTTTCTTTTCTAACTTTATCTACTTCTCAGTTCTAAATAGCGTTTGTACCAGATATTAACGTAGGCTGGAGAGAATGGTCCGCGCTGGTTATTAATCCAATCAACCAGTATCTTGACATTTTCCTTCAAAATAAAATCAATATCATCCGAATACTTCATCGCCTTACGATGACGCTCATATTCATCCACATCCAGTAGTCTCTTTTCACCATCAGCAAAGACCTTAACATCTAGGTCATAATCAATGTATTTGAGTGCCTCATTGTCGAGAACATATGGACTAGCAAGGTTACAATAATAGGAAACTCCGTTTTCACGAATCATTGCAATGATATTGAACCAGTATTTTTTATGAAAATAAACGATTGCTGGCTCTCTTGTTACCCAACGCCTACCATCATTTTCAGTCACTAAGGTATGATTATTGACTCCAATAATAGCATTTTCCGTTGTTTTTAATACCATGGTGTCACGCCAAGTGCGATGAATTTCACCGTCATGCTTATAACTTTGAATTGTAATAAAGTCGCCTTCCTTTGGTAATTTCACTTTGTTACCAACTTTCTACAATTACAATTTATCTTGACTATTATATCATATTTTTCTAACCTAGGCTAAATTTTTTCACAGATAATCACGAAGGACAGTCTGAATCCGATCAAAGTCATAACCCTTTCGAGCTAAAGCCTGTATCAACCCTTGCTTCAATTCATAGCCTTCATATTTACGACTATATTTTCTATACTGCTTATCCAATTCCTTGGCGATTAAATCATCTTCATTTTCCTCATCAGCCACAAGTTCCAACTGACCGAGGCTTTGTTTGGCCGTCTCATAAGAAAACCCCTTACCCATCAATCCCTGTACAACTTTATCTTGCAAAGCTCGAAGAGGCAATCTTCTTTGGTATCTACCCACCAATTTCTCCCCAATCTTCCCAGCAAGCTCTGAAAAATCTTCCTCAGCCAGCCTTTTATCAATCAGCGGTTTAGGAATTCCTTTCTGCATCAACTTCTGACGAATCATAGCTGGACCTTTATCTCCATTTAGAGCATTCTGACGAACATAGCTATCAACATAATTCCCATCGTCCAGCCATTTTTCCTCTTCTAATACCGTCACTATCTTGACAATATTGTTTTCTTCAATTTCATATTTTTTTAGATAATCACTAACTTCTTTTTTGGTACGTTGCTTGAAAGAAAGGTAATAAAGTGCTAGATTTTTCCCATAAGAAAACTGAGCAAAATCACGAAGCTCACGAAACTCCTGCTCCGTGATTTCCTTTCCCTTACTAAGCATGAAGCGAACAATTGTGTCTTCCGTAATATACAAACTATCCTGACCATCCACTTCAAGTAAATAAAGACGTTTCTTCTTTTCAATTTTTGTAATTCTCATTCTTTCATTATACAGGATTTTTCGGTAAAATAATAATATGAATCTACAAGTAAACCAACGAATCCCCTTAAAAATCAAACGAATGGGCATCAACGGAGAAGGCATCGGATTTTATCAAAAAACGCTAGTCTTTGTCCCTGGTGCCCTTAAGGGGGAAGAAATTTTTTGTCAAATTACCTCAGTCAAACGAAATTTCGTTGAAGCAAAATTGTTAAAAATCAACAAGGAATCAAAATTCCGAGTCAAGCCTGCCTGTGGCATCTATCAAGCCTGTGGTGGTTGTCAAATCATGCACCTCCGCTATGATAAACAATTAGACTTCAAACAAGATCTCTTGCAGCAGGCCCTAAAAAAGTTCAAACCAGCTGGCTACGAAAACTACACTATTTATCCAACAATCGGTATGGATAAGCCTAGCCACTATCGTGCCAAATTACAGTTCCAGACTCGATCTTTCAAAGATCAAGTCAAGGCCGGTCTCTATGCAGAAAATTCCCATCGCTTGATTGGAATTACGAATTGTTACGTCCAAGATGCCGAAACACAAGAGATTATCAACGGAATCGCAAAGCTACTCACCAAGCACCGCATTCCTATTTATAATGAGCGCAAGCAACATGGAATCCGCACGGTTATGGTCCGCAAGGCTCGAAAAACAGGTCAAGTTCAAGTAATCTTTATCACCTCTTGTCAGGTTAATCTTCTTAAATTAATTGATGAACTCACCAGTCAATTTCCAAGTATAATCACTATTGCTCTAAACTGGAATAGACAAAAAACGAGTGATATTTATGGTGAAAAAACAGAAATTTTATGGGGAGAACAAGCTATCGATGAGGCTGTTTTAGATTACGAATTCTCACTATCTCCACGGGCATTTTACCAACTAAATCCCCAACAAACAGAAATTCTCTACGGCGAGGCCGTCAAAGCTTTGGACATTTCAGGAAATGAAAACTTGATTGATGCCTACTGTGGCGTGGGCACAATCGGCTTCGCCTTTGCTAAAAAGGTCAAATCTGTTCGAGGTATGGACATTATTCCAGAAGCCATCGAGGATGCTAAAGCAAACGCTAAGCGAATGGGACTATCCAATACCCACTATGAAGCAGGTAAAGCAGAAGAAATCATTCCAAAGTGGTACCAAGAAGGCTACAGGGCCGATGCCTTGGTAGTTGATCCTCCACGAACTGGACTCGATGAAAAGCTCCTCAAAACCATTTTGGATTACAAACCAGCTAAAATGGTTTACGTATCCTGCAACGTCTCCACTCTTGCAAGGGACCTTGTTGAGCTAAGCAAAGCCTACAAGGTAGAATACATTCAATCTGTCGACATGTTTCCCCACACAGCACGGACCGAGGCGGTTGTTAAACTAAGCAAAAAATGAAAGGCACTGTAAGACTATGACGGGTAAACCCACTCTGGTCATACAGAGCCTTTTTGAGTGTAGAAAAAAGTCCCATATGACCTACACTGGAAAACAACAAAACTCACATTTTCAAACGCCATACTGGAAGCTACCAACAATCTCATCAAAGTCATTAAAAGAAATACCTTTGGATTCAGGAAGATGAAAACTAGAAAAACGGATTTTGATTACTTTGAACAGTGAAAAGGGGCTCTATAATTTCTGTAGTGGGTAAAACCACTGTGGAGATTATGGAGCCATTTTTGAGTATAGAAAAAAAGTCCCATATGACCTATAATGAAAAGCGACGAAACTCACATTAGAAAGACTCATATGGAACAACTAAATCTTATCACAAATTTTCTCAGAATTAAAGACAAAAATATCGTTATCACTGATGAATATGATATGGGAACTCACTTAGAACTCCACGGTCACTTGGATTACACAGCCCCTAAATGCCCTTCCTGCAAGGGACAAATGGCAAAATACGATTTCCAAAAAGCCTCCAAAATTCCCTATCTAGAAACAGCTGGCTATCCCTTACTTATCCGTCTTAGAAAGCGTCGTTTCAAGTGCAAAGAATGTGCGAAAATGGCTGTCGCTGAAGCTCCTCTTGTCAAGAAGAACCACCAAATCTCCGTCGCTGTTAACCAGAAGATCGCCCAATTACTCATCGAAAATCAAGCAATGACACATATTGCACACAGGCTATCCATCTCAACATCATCAGTTATCAGAAAGCTCAATGAGTTCAAGTTTGAAACAGATTGGAACACCTTACCTGAGGTGTTGAGCTGGGATGAGTATGCCTTTAAGAAAGGGAAGATGAGCTTTATCGCTCAAGATTTCAACTCCCTAAACGTCATTGCTATTCTGGACGGAAGAACTCAAGCAACCATCCGAAACCACTTTCTACGCTATCCTAGAAAGGTTAGAAATCAGGTCAAAGTCATTACCATGGATATGTTTAGTCCCTACTACAAATTGGCTAACCCCTTCGCTCTCCAATTTCTAAGCTCAGGCTGAAACAGTCTATTCCCAGACTGTTTCACTCCCAAACGCAAAGATTGTTCTGGATCGCTTTCATATCGTGCAACACCTTAGTCGTGCTATGAACCGTGTCCGTATTCAAATTATGAACCAACTTGATAGAAAATCGCAGGAATACCGAGCTTTGAAACGCTACTGGAAATTGATTCAACAGGATAGTCGTAAACTCAGCGATAAACGATTTTATCGCCCTATGTTTCGGATGCATTTAACCAACAAGGAAATTCTAGAAAAACTCCTATCCTACTCAGATGAACTCCGACAGCACTATGAACTCTATCAATTTCTCTTGTTCCATTTCCAAGAGAAAAATTCAGATCATTTCTTCAGTCTCATCGAACAGGAAATGGCCACTGTTAATCCTATTTTCCAGACGGTATTTAAGACATTTCTAAAGGATAAAGACAAGGTTTTAAACGCCATGGAATTGCCTTATTCCAACGCCAAACTGGAAGCTACCAATAATCTCATCAAAGTCATTAAAAGAAATGCCTTTGGTTTCAGGAAGATGAAAACTAGAAAAACGGATTTTGATTGCTTTGAACAGTGAAAAGGGCTGGGAATAGCCCTTTTCAGCTTATCTCCTGAAAATAAGAAAGAGATAAAGAAAGAGAGAACGAAGTTCGTCCTCTCTAGGTCTTAGCTTTTCATCTACCCACTACAGTTGACAAAGAGCCCAATAATCGGGAAGACAGGATTCGAACCTGCGACACCTTGGTCCCAAACCAAGTACTCTACCAAGCTGAGCTACTTCCCGATACTATTAAAAATAAAGCTCCCCTAACGTCTCCATTAAGCGAGTGATGCACCCTAGAGGATTCGAACCTCTAACCGCCTGATTCGTAGTCAGGTACTCTATCCAGTTGAGCTAAGGGTGCTTATATGATAATTCCTTCATGCCGAGGACCGGAATCGAACCGGTACGATGTTGCCATCGCAGGATTTTAAGTCCTGTGCGTCTGCCAGTTCCGCCACCCCGGCCTCTCAAAGCGAACGACGGGATTCGAACCCGCGACCCCCACCTTGGCAAGGTGGTGTTCTACCACTGAACTACGTTCGCAATCTTTCCTAATGCCGGCTACATGACTTGAACACGCGACCCTCTGATTACAAATCAGATGCTCTACCAACTGAGCTAAGCCGGCCTATTTCTATTCTATGCGGGTTAAGGGACTTGAACCCCCACGCCCGAAAGCGCCAGATCCTAAATCTGGTGCGTCTGCCAATTCCGCCAAACCCGCATATGACTCGTGCTGGGCTCGAACCAGCGACCCATTGATTAAAAGTCAATTGCTCTACCAACTGAGCTAACGAGTCTTCTCTCTTTTCTAAGAGGACGTAAGCTACGCTTACTTCATATAAACTTCAAAATGTCTACTAGACATCTCGAACGGTCCCGACGGGAATCGAACCCGCGATCTTCGCCGTGACAGGGCGACGTGATAACCGCTACACTACGGGACCTATGGGAGTTAACGGGATCGAACCGCTGACCCTCTGCTTGTAAGGCAGATGCTCTCCCAGCTGAGCTAAACTCCCAAATGGAGATCTCTCTCCAACTTGCTAAGCGACTACCGTATCTAACAGGGGGCAACCCCCAACTACTTCAGGCGTTCTAGGGCTTAACTACTGTGTTCGGCATGGGTACAGGTGTATCTCCTAGGCTATCGTCACTTAACTACTGAGTC
>NZ_JAOTGI010000014.1:0-53003 GCF_044427255.1 Streptococcus sp. 2021WUSS126
GACTCAGTAGTTAAGTGACGATAGCCTAGGAGATACACCTGTACCCATGCCGAACACAGTAGTTAAGCCCTAGAACGCCTGAAGTAGTTGGGGGTTGCCCCCTGTTAGATACGGTAGTCGCTTAGCATATTCCGCCATAGCTCAGTTGGTAGAGCGCATGACTGTTAATCATGATGTCACAGGTTCGAGCCCTGTTGGCGGAGTAAAGAGAAATCTTTAGTATATGGTCCGTTGGTCAAGGGGTTAAGACACCGCCTTTTCACGGCGGTAACACGGGTTCGAATCCCGTACGGACTATATTGGGAGGCTGCTTAGGTCTCTTTTTTTGTTTTTTGAGGTAAATGGGCTTTAATTGGCTCCTTTTCTTTTCTTGTTGCTTTGTCTATTCATTGTTTGTTGATATAATAGAGACATGAAAAGATTATGTGATGAATTATCGGTTTTGCCAGGGATTGGTCCAAAATCGGCTGAAAAATTTTTAAAAATTAACATTCAGAATATTAATGATTTGCTGACTTACTATCCATTTAGATATGAAGATTTTGAGAGTAAGTCTATTTATGATTTGCAGGATGGTGAGAAGGCAGTGGTAGTTGGGGAGGTGGTATCTCCAGCTAATGTACAGTATTATGGTTACAAAAGAAATAGACTCCGTTTTTCAATGAAACAGGGTGAGGTTGTCTTAGCAGTTTCGTTTTTTAATCAGCCTTATTTAGCAGATAAGATTGTTTTGGGGCAGGATATTGCAGTTTGGGGAAAGTGGGATAAGGCTAAGGCAAGTTTGACAGGAATGAAAGTTTTGGCTCAAGTATCAGATGAGCTGCAGCCTGTCTATCATGTGGCGCAAGGGATTTCGCAAGTAAATTTGGTTAAGGCAATTAAAACAGCTATTGATCAGGGATATTTGCATTTATTAGAGGAGAATTTACCATCAGTTTTACGAGAGCGCTATCGGTTAATGAATCGCCGAGAGGCGGTTTTTGCGATGCATTTTCCGACAAATTTAGAAGAGTATAGACAAGCTTTGCGACGTATGAAGTTTGAGGAATTATTTTATTTTCAATTACAGTTGCAAATGCTGAAAGCCAACAATCGTGATATTTCGAATGGTTTGAAGATTGCCTATGATGCTGATAGATTGGCTATGCAAATAAGACAATTGCCGTTTGTCTTAACGGATGCTCAGTCTGGGGCTTTGGCTGAAATACTATCAGATATGAAGTCCTATGGGCACATGAATCGTTTGTTACAAGGGGATGTTGGTTCAGGGAAGACAGTAGTTGCTGGATTGGCTATGTTTGCTGCTGTGACTGCGGGAATGCAGGCTGCAATTATGGTCCCGACAGAAATTTTGGCTGAGCAACACTTTGAGAGTTTGCGCCAGCTTTTTCCAGAACTTTCTATTGCTCTTTTGACAGGGGGAATGAAGGTTGCGGAGCGTCGTACTGCTTTAGAGGCGATTTCTAGTGGTCAGGTAGACATCATTGTAGGAACTCATGCTCTTATCCAGGAAAGTGTGACGTACCATAAGCTTGGTTTGGTTGTGACGGATGAGCAACATCGTTTTGGTGTTAAACAGCGCCGTCTGTTTCGTGAGAAGGGTGATAATCCGGATGTGCTTATGATGACTGCTACACCTATTCCTCGGACGTTAGCCATTACAGCTTTTGGAGATATGGATGTATCGATTATTAATCAGTTGCCTGCTGGTAGGAAGCCAATTATCACTCGCTGGGTCAAACATCAACAGCTACCCACGGTCTTAGCTTGGTTGGAGCGGGAGTTAGAAGTGGGTGCTCAGGTTTATTTTATCTCTCCGCTGATTGAAGAATCTGAGGCTCTGGATTTAAAGAATGCTGTAGATCTGCAATCTGATTTACAGGCGCATTTTGGAGAGCAAGTTACAGTGGATTTGTTACACGGTAAGATGAAAAATGACGAGAAAGATGCCATCATGCATGCTTTTAAGGAGCGAAAAACGAATATTTTGGTTTCTACCACTGTTATTGAAGTCGGAGTCAATGTGCCCAATGCAACGGTGATGGTTATTATGGATGCAGATCGTTTTGGTTTAAGCCAATTACATCAGTTGAGAGGGCGTGTAGGACGTGGTCATAAGCAGTCTTATGCAGTGTTAGTTGCTAATCCTAAAACAGAGTCTGGTAAGGAACGCATGAAAATTATGACAGAGACGACAGATGGTTTTATTTTGGCTGAAGCTGACTTAAAAATGCGTGGGTCTGGAGAAATATTTGGAACTCGTCAATCAGGTTTGCCAGAATTTCAGGTTGCAAATATTATCGAGGACTATCCAATTTTAGAGGAAGCAAGACGAGTTGCTAGTCAGATTGTTAGCGTGGAAAATTGGCAGGAGGACCCTAATTGGTCGATTTTACTTGCTAATTTGAAAGATGGAGAGGAATTGGATTAGTCATATAAAAAAGGCCAACACACATGTGTTGGTCTTTTGACATATTGTATAGTTCGTCAGCGATTAACCTTGGATGTAATCTGCCAAGCTTTGCTCTTCCAAGCCTGCATTGAGAGCGATAAGGAGTTTGAGTCGGGCTTTTTGAGCATTCAATTCTTTAACAAATAGAATGCCGTCTTGTTCCAGTTGGATGCCACCTCCTTGGTAAGCATAGACAGGCTCAGCAATTCCGTTAAAACAGCGAGATACCAGAATAATGGGTATCTTTTGATCAAGGAGTTTCTTAATGGCTGGAAGGATGGTAGGCGGAAGATTTCCGGCGCCGAGTGCTTCAATGACTAAGCCGGAAATTGAGCTTGCAGTGAGAGAATCAAGGAGGATGGAGTCCATATCTGCATAAGCTTTTATGATTGGGACCGTTCCTGTGACTGTTGACAAGTCAAATCGAACACGTGGTTCAGCAGTTTTAAAATAGAGAATCTCTCGTTTGGTGACTAAGCCCAGTGGTCCATGGGTTGGTGTTTGAAAGGTTGAGACATTGGTGGTATGCGTTTTTGTAACATATTTAGCAGCATGAATTTCATCGTTCATGACCACTAGAACACCTTTATTTGCGGATTTATCATCAGCAGCCACACGTAGGGCTGTTCGGTAGTTATAAATCCCGTCGCTACCTAGTTCATTTGAGGAACGCATGGCTCCGGTCAATACAATTGGTTTTTCTGGAATAGCCATTGTATCAAGGAAATAGGCAGTTTCTTCTAAAGTATCTGTGCCATGTGTAATGACAAAACCATCGAAGTTCATTTGTTCTTCTTTGATTTTTTGGTATAGAGCCATCATGTGTTCTAAGCGAATGTGTGGACTTGGAACATTGAGAAAATCCAAGGATGTCACTTGAATTTCTTCTAGTGGGCTATCAATTTGGGTCATTGGATTGATTTTACTCGATGCAACTTCACCCTGATGATTGGCTTGCATAGAAATGGTTCCACCTGTATGCAATACTAGAATTTTTTTCATAAATTTTCAGTTTCTTTCAAAGTGTGATATACTAATTGTAACATAATTATTAGAAAGTAGGTGAGTTGGTTGACGATAAAGGCTGTATTTTTCGATATTGATGGTACCTTATTGGCCGACAATCGTATGGTTAGTAGTTCAACTATTCTCGCCATTAATGCTTTGAAAGAGAAGGGAATTTTAGTTGGTCTAGCTACAGGACGTGACCCTCGTTTTGTTTTGCAGTATATGGCTAGTTTAGGGCTAGATTTGGTCATTGCTTATAATGGTCAATATATTTTTTCAAGAGAAGAAGTTATTTATAGTCAGAGTTTAGAGCCAAAGCAAATTGAACAAATTATGGAGTATGCGCAAACTCACCATAAGGATTTGTCTTTTGGAACTGCTAAAGGCATATTTGGTAGTAAGATTATGAGTGCTGGAACAGGAAACTTTGCATATCGTGTGACGCGTATGATTCCGGAGTCCTGGGCTGGAATCATAAACTTTATTTTCAATCGCTTGGTACGTTGGATCAGTCCTCAACAGGAAACGAATTTGAAGGGTTTTCTCTTTCAACCAATCTATCAGCTGATGTTGCTGACGACGGAAAGGGAGACGCAATCATTGGAGGTGCTCTTTCCGAACTTGTCTTTTACGCGTTCGAGTCCCTATGCGACTGATATTATCAGTAAGGGAAATTCAAAATTATCGGGTATTGTAAAGGTTGCAGGACGATATGGTTTTGAGTTAGATGAAGTTATGGTATTCGGGGATTCTAATAATGATTTTGAAATGTTGAATGAAATTCAGCACTCGGTAGCGATGGGAAATGGGACGAAAAAGGTTAAACAAGCAGCTTCCTTTGTTACAGATACAAATAATCGTGATGGGATTTATAAGGCATTAATTCATTTTGGTGTGATTGAGGGATAAGATGTTTCAGAGTAAGGACGATAATTTTAATAGGGTAAAGGATTTTCATTTTTTAATGGATGGTGAAACCCAAGAACTTCCCAGTGTGTATGATGGACAGACGGCTTTGCATCGCGCTGGTTTTAAATTGGAGGAGTTGGTAGAATTTCTACATGCAGCTTCAGAATCTGAAGTTGAGTTTCATGATTTTATTCAACAACTTCATCAGGATTTAGATACTGCTGCTGATAAGGTATCTGGCAAGAGAAGTTTCGGGGTTTCGATGCAGGATCAGGTAGATGCTTTGCTGGATATTCTTTATTTTACATATGGTTCGTTTGTTTTGATGGGGGTTGATCCAGAACCAATCTTTCAGATAGTCCATACTGCTAATATGGGGAAAACATTTCCAGATGGGAAGGCCCATTTTGATCCAATTACTCATAAAATTTTAAAACCTGATGATTGGGAAGAACGGTTTGCGCCGGAGGAAAAGATTCAGGAAGAGCTGAAAAGACAGATGAAAAGACTTGATTCGTAAATCAAGTCTTTTGGTTTATAAACTTTTTTCTCCATCGCGAACAATGAGTAAATCGATAGTTGCGTGGCGCATGATATATTCGGATGAGGATCCGATTAGGAGACGTTCAAAGGCATTTAGACCAGTTGCTCCAAGTAGCATAAGATCTGCACCAGTTTCCTTTGGAATATCAATAGCCAGGAGGGTTTTAGGGTTACCGAATTCAATGCGAATCTGTACATCGGTCAGACCAGCGTTGAGGGCTTCTTGTTTGTATTCTTCGAGGAGGAGCTCCGCCTCTCTTTCTAAAGATTCATAGACAGAGGCGTCAAATGCAACAACATTGTGGAGAGCACGGGTATCAATCACATGGGCGATAATCAGACGTGCTTGGTTGCGTAGTGCAACATGAATGGCTTTATGAAGAGCTAATTCTGCTCCTTTAGAGCCGTCTACAGCGACGAGTATTGTTTTGTAAGATTGTGTCATAATAATCACTCCTTTCAGAAGAGCTTTGTCCCGAAATAGGTAGAGTAGTTCCTTACATTTTTATTATAAGCCTTTTAAGAGAAAATGTAAAGGATTCTTGTACTTTTTTTGCTTTTACAGTACAATATAAAAGATAGAAAGTCGAGGTGACGACATGAAGCAATTTAACAAGTCAACAAAATTGGATGATGTAGCATATGATATTCGTGGACCTGTTTTGGAAGAGGCCATGCGCATGCGTGCCAATGGAGAGCAGATTTTACGTTTGAATACGGGGAATCCTGCAGAATTTGGTTTTACTGCTCCAGATGAAGTTATTCGTGACTTGATTCATAACGCCCGTAAATCAGAGGGATATTCGAACAGTAAGGGAATTTTTTCTGCACGTAAGGCTATCATGCAGTATTGTCAGCTAAAGAAATTTCCAAATGTTGATATTGAAGATATTTATCTTGGAAACGGCGTGAGTGAGCTGATTGTTATGTCTATGCAAGGTTTGCTAGATAATGGTGATGAGGTGTTGGTGCCAATGCCAGACTATCCTCTCTGGACTGCTGCGGTTAGTTTGGCTGGTGGTAAAGCTGTTCACTATGTTTGTGATGAAGCAGCTGAATGGTATCCGGATTTGGCAGACATGGAGTCCAAGGTGACTTCTCGAACCAAGGCAATTGTCCTTATCAATCCAAATAATCCAACTGGAGCTCTCTATCCGAAAGAAATTTTAGAAGGAATCATTGATATTGCTCGTAGACATGAATTGATCATTTTCTCTGATGAGATTTATGATCGCATGGTTTTTGATGGAGCTGTTCATATCCCTATTGCGACACTGGCTCCAGATTTATTTATTGTGACGATGAATGGACTGTCTAAATCGCATCGTATTTGTGGTTTCCGAGTAGGCTGGATGGTCTTATCTGGTCCGAAAAAACATGTAAAAGGTTACATTGAAGGCTTGAATATGTTGTCCAATATGCGTTTGTGTTCAAACGTTTTGGCTCAACAGGTTGTTCAAACTTCTTTGGGAGGTTACCAATCGGTTGATGAACTCTTGATGCCTGGCGGACGCTTATATGAACAAAGGGAGTTTATTACCAAGGCGATTAATGATATTCCAGGGCTTTCTGCTGTAAAACCTAAGGCTGGTCTGTATGTCTTTCCAAAAATTGATTGTGAGATGTACAGAGTTGATGATGATGAACAATTTGTATTGGATTTCCTCAAGCAAGAAAAAGTACTTTTGGTCCATGGTCGAGGTTTTAACTGGAAGGATCCAGATCATTTCCGTATTGTGTATTTACCACGTGTGGATGAGTTGGCAGAAATTCAAGAAAAAATGTCACGATTCTTGCGGCAATATCGTAGATAATGGAATTTTAGGCTGAGTGTTAATCAGCCTTTTCTTTTTGCTTGGATGAAATTGTTTGTGTTTTTCTAACAACGGTAAATATTCTGATAATTGTTGAAATTTTATGTATTTTTTGCTATACTGAAAGCAATTACAGAGTAAAGAGGAAAATATGACAACATTATTAGAGAAGACACGGAATATTACTTCTATTTTGAAGCGTTCCGAAGAGCAATTGGCAGAAGAATTGCCTTACAATGCTATTGCTGAACATCTATCAGCTATTATTGATTGTAATTCTTGTATTATTAATAGCGAAGGTGAAGTTTTGGGATACCACATGAGTTACGAGACAAACAATGATCGTGTGGAAGAATTTTTCCAAAATAAACAATTCCCAGAAGGATATGTAAAAGCAGTCGCGCAGGTTTATGATACGCAGGTTAACTTGCCTGTCGAGAGCGAGTTGACTGCCATCCCTGTTGAATCACGATCGACCTATCCAAATGGTCTGACAACGATAGCCCCTATCCATGTGACGGGAATTCGTTTTGGTTCGCTTATTATTTGGCGGAATGATGAGCAGTTTCACGATGATGATTTGATTTTGGTTGAGATTGCAGCAACAGTAGTTGGTATCCAGTTGCTTAATTTCCAACGGGAAGAAGATGAGAAGAATATTCGTCGTCGCGCTGCGGTCAATATGGCGGTAAATACGCTTTCTTATTCTGAGATGAAGGCGGTGGCGGCTATTCTGGGTGAGTTGAGTGGCAATGAGGGGCAGCTGACTGCGTCTGTGATTGCGGACCGTATCGGTATTACTCGTTCGGTCATTGTCAATGCTTTGCGTAAGTTGGAGAGTGCGGGGATTATTGAAAGTCGTTCGCTTGGTATGAAAGGAACCTATTTGAAGGTTCTCATCCCAGCTATTTTTGATGAAATTAAGAAACGTGACTACTAAAATGACAAAAGTATTGAATATATAATAGATTTTGTAGCAGATGAAAGAAAGTTGACTGCTGGAAAATCAGCTCAGGCTATTTCTGAACGAATTGCTCAGGTTACACAAGAAGCTTTTGAAAATGGAGACTACATTTTCTTTGTGATTGATGGTCATGAGAAGGGGGGATGAATTTCATCCTGAAGCTCAGCTTTTCCCAAGTCATAATATCATTGGGACGCAAGGGCGTGACTTGTATGGTTCTTTAGCAGATTTTTATCAAAAACATAAAGGGCATGCGCGTGTTCGTTGGATGGATAAACGTCATTATTCTACTTTTTCTGGAACGGATTTGGATGTTCGACTAAGAGAACGTGGTGTAGATACGGTTGTCTTGACGGGTGTTTTGTCTGATATTTGTGTTCTTCATACAGCTATTGATGCTTATAATGAGGGGTATCGTATTGAGGTGGTCTCATCAGCCATTGCTGCATTGACGGAGGAGAATCATCAGTTTGCTCTCAACCATTTGCGTCATGTACTTGGTGCGACAATCATTGACTAATAGTATAGTGACCAGTCTGTGGACTGGTTTTTCGTTTTTCTCCAACAGGAATCTGTATCATTAACACTCTTCGAAAATCAAACTCAGACCTTGTTGACTTAGCTTGATGAACTTCAGTTCCATCTACAACTACATCGTCAGTCTGATTCTGATAAAAGAAGCGGTATGATTGACCATGATAAATTTATCAAAATGCTTTACATAGGTGATTACTTGGTGTATAATATAGTCTGTGTGTAATGGACGCACAAAAATACAGTTTATCCGCTGGGTTTAAAAGCACCTAAGATTGACAAAGATAGGAGAATAAAATGAATCCATTGATCCAAAGTTTGACAGAAGGTCAACTTCGTACTGACATCCCTTCATTCCGTCCTGGTGACACTGTGCGTGTTCACGCTAAGGTTGTCGAAGGTAACCGCGAACGTATCCAGATTTTCGAGGGTGTTGTTATCTCTCGTAAAGGTCAAGGCATCTCAGAAATGTACACAGTACGTAAAATCTCTGGTGGTGTAGGTGTTGAACGTACATTCCCAATCCACACTCCACGTGTTGATAAGATTGAAGTAGTACGTTACGGTAAAGTACGTCGTGCTAAATTGTACTACCTACGTGCATTGCAAGGTAAAGCAGCACGTATCAAAGAAATCCGTCGTTAAGATAGTCCTACAGACTATTTTGGTCGGAGAATGGGAGGCAGCGAAAGCTGTCTCTTTTTTTAAAAAAATCTGTTGAAAAAGTACTTTATTGTGAAAGCAGTGGCAAAATGGATTGTTTTTGTGTATCTTCCATGAAATAATATGTTATACTATATATTATTGTAGCTAATATAGAGGAGGTTGCGGATGAGCGAACAGTTTATTCCATCTGTTTTATCAGATTTACGGCAGGATATTGTTCAGATGCCAGAAGTTATCAAGGAATGTAGTGGAATTCGTATTTATGGTCGTCGCATTCGTTCAGTCTTATTTACAACGGATGTGTCGATTATTGCCAATCACAACGCAGATGCTATTTTGGCTGTTTATCCATTTACGCCTAGTCCAGCTATTATCAAAAGTATTATGTTGGTTGCGTCAGTTCCAGTCTTGGCTGGTGTTGGTGGAGGCTTGACGACAGGTATGCGTTCAGCTAATATGAGTCTATTGTCTGAGTCGGAGGGAGCATATGCTGTTGTGGTAAATGGACCAACGGATGTAAAAACAATTGAGGCAATCAATAAAGTAGTGGATATTCCTATCATTTATACAGTTGTTTCTGAAAAGTCTGATTTAACCTCGCGGATTAAAGCTGGAGTAGATATTTTAAATGTTTCTTGCGGTATGGAAACGCCAAGGGTTGTGAAGAAGATTCGAGAAGCTTTCCCTGACTTTCCAATTATTGCGACTGGTGGTCCGACTGAGGACTCTATTCGTCGGGTTATCGAAGCTGGAGCCAATGCTGTCTCCTATACAGCACCAAGTAATGGAGAGCTTTTTAAGGGGAAAATGGAAAAATACCGCAAACATGCAAAGGATTAGTTCATAAAAAGATAGGCTAAGTAAACAGTAAGTTTTATTGCTAGATGAAACTTGCTGTTTTTTATCGTTTTACGGTGTGAGATTAGGAATACTTCGCAATTTAAAGAACGGATTTTTAGGAGGAAATAGGTAACATATTAGGTCATTTCTACCTTTGTCTGGGGCTGGAAATATGGTATAATGAGAAGATAGATTTCCATTAGGAGGAAAGTAAGAATGAAGATTTCTGAAGCTGAAGTCCGTCACGTTGCCAAGCTGTCTAAGCTGGAATTTTCGGATCAAGAAACAGCGGAATTTGCGACAAGTTTGAGCAAGATTGTCGATATGGTTGAATTGCTCAATGAAGTAGATACGACAGGTGTTGCGGTAACGACCACTATGGCTGACCGTAAGAATGTCTTGCGAGCAGATGTTGCCCAAAAAGGTGAGAGCCGTGAGGAACTCTTTAAAAATGTGCCTGAATCACAAGATAACTTTATCAAGGTACCAGCTATTCTAGACGGGGGAGGAGATGCCTAATGACTTTTAATAACAAAACCATTGATGAATTGCATGACCTCCTTGTCAAAAAGGAGATTTCTGCGGTTGAGTTGACCAAGGCAACTTTGGAAGACATTAAGAGCCGTGAGGGAGCAGTGGATGCTTTCTTGACTATCACAGAAGATGCAGCCTTGGCGCAGGCTGCGGCCCTTGATGAAAAAGGGATTGATGCGGACAATGTTATGGCAGGGATTCCTTTGGCAGTCAAGGACAATATCTCTACCAAGGGGATTTTGACAACTGCTGCTTCAAAAATGCTCTATAACTACGAGCCAATTTTCGATGCGACATCGGTTGCTCAGGCCTATGCTAAGGATATGATTATTGTTGGTAAGACCAACATGGATGAGTTTGCAATGGGTGGTTCGAATGAGAACTCTGCCTTCAAACCGACTAAAAATGCTTGGGACCAGACAAAAGTTCCTGGTGGTTCTTCAGGTGGTTCGGCAGCTGCAGTTGCTGCTGGTCAGGTCCGTTTGTCACTCGGTTCTGACACAGGTGGTTCCATCCGCCAGCCTGCGGCCTTTAATGGTATCGTTGGTATGAAACCGACCTATGGAACGGTATCCCGTTTTGGTTTGATTGCCTTTGGTTCATCTCTTGACCAGATTGGTCCGTTTTCACAGACGGTTAAGGAAAATGCCCAGTTGCTCAATGTCATCTCTGGTCATGATGTCAAGGATGCAACATCAACGATCAATGAAATTGCTGACTTCACTAGCAAGATTGGTCAGGACATCAAGGGTATGAAAATTGCTCTGCCAAAAGAATACATGGGCGAAGGGATTGATCCGCAGGTCAAGGAAACCATTCTCAAGGCGGCTAAGCACTTGGAAAGTCTGGGGGCGATTATCGAGGAAGTCAGCCTGCCACATTCTAAGTATGGGGTTGCTGTTTACTACATCATTGCTTCATCAGAGGCTTCTTCTAACTTGCAACGTTTTGACGGAATCCGTTATGGTTTCCGTGCAGAAGATGCGACCAATTTGGATGAGATTTACGTGAAAACCCGTAGCCAAGGTTTTGGTGAGGAAGTCAAACGCCGTATCATGCTGGGAACTTTCAGCCTGTCATCTGGTTACTACGATGCCTACTTCAAGAAGGCTGGTCAGGTGCGGACCTTGATTATCCAGGATTTTGAAAAAGTCTTTGCGGACTACGATTTGATTTTGGGGCCGACAGCTCCGACGGTTGCCTTTGGTTTGGATACGCTCAACCATGACCCTGTGGCTATGTACTTGGCGGACTTGTTAACAATTCCTGTAAACTTGGCTGGTCTTCCTGGTCTTTCTATTCCTGCTGGTTTTGTGGAAGGCTTGCCAGTTGGTTTGCAGTTGATTGGTCCAAAATACTCAGAAGAGACCATTTACCAAGTGGCTGCTGCCTTTGAAGTGACAACAGACTACCACAAGCAACAACCAGTGATTTTTGGAGGTGCTAACTAATGAACTTTGAAACGATTATTGGTCTAGAAGTCCATGTGGAGTTGAATACCAACTCGAAAATTTTCTCACCTTCATCTGCTCATTTTGGTGAGGATCCAAATGCCAATACCAACGTGATTGACTGGTCTTTCCCAGGTGTCCTTCCTGTTCTTAACAAGGGTGTTGTGGATGCTGGTATCAAGGCTGCCTTGGCCTTGAACATGGACATTCACAAGGAAATGCACTTTGACCGTAAGAACTATTTCTATCCTGATAACCCTAAGGCCTATCAGATTTCCCAGTTTGACGAGCCGATTGGCTACAATGGTTGGATTGAGATTGAGCTAGAAGACGGTACGACTAAGAAAATTCGTATCGAGCGTGCCCACTTGGAAGAGGATGCAGGTAAGAATACCCACGGGACAGACGGCTATTCTTATGTGGACCTCAACCGTCAGGGTGTTCCTTTGATTGAGATTGTATCAGAAGCGGATATGCGTTCGCCTGAAGAGGCCTATGCCTATTTGACAGCTCTCAAGGAAATCATCCAATACACTGGTATTTCAGATGTGAAGATGGAAGAGGGTTCTATGCGCGTGGATGCCAACATCTCTCTTCGTCCTTATGGTCAGGAGAAATTTGGTACCAAGACTGAGTTGAAAAACCTCAACTCCTTCAACTATGTTCGCAAGGGCTTGCAGCACGAAGTAGAACGTCAGGCAAAAATCTTGCGTTCAGGTGGTCAAATCCAGCAGGAAACTCGTCGTTACGATGAATCTACTGGTGAAACCATTCTCATGCGTGTCAAAGAAGGGTCAGCTGACTACCGTTACTTCCCAGAGCCAGACCTACCGCTCTATGAGATTGATGATAGTTGGATTGAAGAAGTGCGTGCAGAATTGCCAGTCTTTCCAAAGGCTCGCCGTGCCAACTATGTGGAAAACTTGGGCTTGACTGCCTACGATGCTGGTCAGTTGACGTCTACCAAGGTTCTGTCTGATTTCTTTGAAGCAGCCGTGGCAGCAGGTGGCGATGCTAAACAAGTTTCTAACTGGTTGCAGGGTGAAGTGGCTCAGTTCCTCAATGCTGAAGGTAAGACTATTGAGCAAATCGCCTTAACACCTGAAAACTTGGTAGAGATGATTGCCTTGATTGCGGATGGTACTATTTCATCTAAGATTGCCAAGAAAGTCTTTGTTCACTTGGCGAAAGAAGGTGGCTCTGCTAAGGCTTACGTTGAGAAAGCTGGCTTGGTACAGATTTCAGACCCAGCAGTCTTGATTCCGATTATCCACCAAGTCTTTGCGGATAATGAAGCAGCCGTAGCTGACTTCAAGTCTGGCAAACGCAATGCCGATAAGGCCTTTACAGGCTTCTTGATGAAAGCAACCAAGGGACAAGCTAACCCACAAGTTGCACAACAACTCTTAGCAGAAGAACTTGCTAAGTTGTTGGATTAGTTTTAAAACTATAGAATACAAAAATCGCTCAAAAAGAGTGGTTTTTTGTTGACTAAAATAATAATTATTATTATCATCATGGTATAAAGGTATGAGGGAGAATAATAGATATGTCAAAACAATTCGACAATTTTTTACTAAGACACGAGGAGAATGTCAAAAAATTAAAGAAACGTGATAAAGAAACTGAGTCAGACAAGGAAAGATCAAGAGATGAATTTTCTAGAGATTATTCTAGGGTAATCTATTCTAACTCCTTTAGACGGCAACAAGGGAAAATGCAACTGTTTGCTGTTAATGGTAGAGCTTTTCACAGGAATAGGCTGACACATAGTTTTGAAGTGGCACAGATTGCAAGGGGAATTGTTGATTATTTGAAAAAAAATACGTCTAATAATATTGATATAGATTTCAATTCGATGTCTGTCGTTGTTGAAACTGGTGCACTTGTACACGACATTGGCAATCCCCCATTTGGTCATCATGGAGAAAGAATTTTAAATGATTTGGCAAAGGATATTGGTTTTGAAGGAAATGCACAAGGGTTACGGGTATTAAAAAATATTGAAAAAAAGTCTCCAGATCATAAAGGCTTAAACTTAACATATAGAACCCTAGCTTCAATTCTAAAATATTATGTTCCATATAGAAAATCACGAAAGACTGAGAAGTTCATATACAAAGAAGATTATGAGGAATTTAAAAAGAGATTTAAAGAAATGGATGTGTTTGTGAGAACAATTGATGTTCAAATTGTTGATTTGGCAGATGAAATTGCTTATTGTGCACATGACTTGGAAGATGCATTGGCGAGTAACTACTTCACCATTGATCAATTTGTATTTTTGTTGGAACAGAAATTGGGAGAAGAGCAAACATTAGAGGATTTTAAGAAATGGATTGAAGAGGCAAAAAATAAAGCCGATAGAAGTAAATCCAATGATGACTATGATTTTTATTTTAGACGAGAATTGCTTTCCATTATTGTGAATAAATTCATTGAGGATATAGATATTGTAGAACTTAATGAAAAAGACAAGAAAAAATTAGGAACTGATCAGGATCAAGAACTAGGGCTCGGTCATTATAAAAAACTTGCTGGTGCATTGAAGAAAACAATTTTCGAAGGCGTAACAAATTCTGATGATATTATTTTATATGAAAATGTTGGGACGAAAGTGTTGACTAGTTTATTTGATTTATTCATGAACGAAGAATATAATCGGAAGAGTTTTTTGATGCCAATCGAATATCGATTTGAAAAAGACGATACCCAAAGTGACAAGAAAAGAAAAGTACTAGATTATATTTCTGGCATGATGGACACTTACGCAATTGAGATGTATATAAAACATTTTGGTACAGATCCGTTCTTAGAGAAATATGATGCAGCTATATTCAAGAAAGGAACTGGTAAAAAGCTAATAGAGTGTTTAGCACAAAATTTCTTACATAAATAGCAATATGTTTAAGAAAACCGAGAGTTCATATTGAATTCTCGGTTTTTTCGGCTATTAATAAGAACTTTCCCGTATAATCAGCTGGGTACCCAGCTTGATTTTGCGGGGGTGGTGGGGCTGCGGACTCACAATGACACGGTCCAGCAGCTGCATGGCTTCCTGTCCCATTTCTTCGGTGAAGACACTGATTGAAGACAGGGCTGGGTAGACTTGGCGCGTGATGGCTGTATCGTTAAAGGTGATGAGTTGGACCCATTCTGGCACGGCGATTTGGTGCTCTTGAAGGGCTCTAAGGGCACCGACAGCCAGAGTGTCGTTTGCCATGAAGAAGGCTGGGGGCAGCTGGTCACCCAGGTCGGCAATAGCCTGGCTCATCAGCTCATAGCCCGACTGGGTGGAGAACTTTCCTTGGTAGATGTAGTCTTCTTGGAGCATGCCCAAGGATTCTAGATAGGTCCGAAAGGCAGTTAGGCGGGGGTCTGTTGGCAGTTGGTGTCCGTCTGTGGTTTCTTCCTGTCCGACTAGGAGGCCAATATCAGTCAGACCTTGTGAACGGAAGTGGTCGATAACTGTCTGAACAGAGTGTTCAAAGTCAGTTGTGACGCAGGAGAATCCCTCGGTCAGTGTATCAGAATCTACAAAGATTAGCTTGGAAGACAAGTTGGTCAGCTCTGCTATTTGCCCAGAAGAAAATTTACCAACTGCGATGATGCCGTCCAATCCTTGAAGGAGGGGATTGGTCAAGTCGTTGAAGGAGCGGATGATTTGATAGCCGAGAAGGCTGGCGGTCTGCTCGATGCTGGCACGGATGGAATAGTAGTAGAGGTCAGACAGCTCCTCGCTTTCGGTGTACCATTGGACAATGCCGATGGTGCCTTTTTGTTGGGGTGCTTGTTTTTTGAGGTGTTTGGTGTAGCCCAGGTCCTGTGCCAAGTTGAAAATGCGGTCGCGGGTTTCTGGGCTGACGGATAGGGTCAGGTCTCCCTTGAGAACGCGGGAAATGGTGGCAGAGGATAGTTGAGCTTTTTCGGCGATTTCTTTGATAGTGACCATGTTTTTCTCCTGTTTATTTGTCTCTAGTATAGCATAAAAAACAAAATTAGTAAAAATTTAGTAAAAATATTGACTTTTAAATTGTTGAGTTGTACAATAAAAGAAAACGATTACAAAATCTAGGAGGTTCTTATGAATAAAGAACAACTCAAGCAAGCCTTTCTCGATGTGTTTGGTCAAGAGGCAGATGCAACTTTTTTCTCACCGGGTCGGATTAACTTGATTGGTGAGCACACGGACTACAATGGTGGACATGTTTTTCCTGCGGCCATTACCTTGGGGACCTACGGTGCTGCTCGCAAACGTGATGACCAGGTTCTACGTTTTTATTCCGCAAACTTTGAAGAACTTAGAATTATTGAAGTGGATTTGAATAATCTGGTCTTTGATAAGGCGGACAACTGGACCAACTATGCCAAAGGTGTTCTTAAGTTCTTGCAAGAAGCAGGACATAGCATTGATACAGGTATGGAAGTCTTTGTTTACGGTAACATTCCAAATGGTTCAGGCTTGTCATCGTCAGCTTCTCTAGAACTCTTGATTGGAATCATCGCAGAAGAATTGTATGGTCTAGAATTGACTCGCCTTGATTTGGTGAAAATTGGGAAACAAACGGAAAATCACTTTATCGGTGTCAATTCTGGTATCATGGACCAGTTTGCTATCGGTATGGGAGCGGATAATCGGGCGATTTACCTTGATACCAATAGCTTGGAGTATGAATTGGTGCCCCTTGACTTGGGTGACCATGTGATTGTCATCATGAACACCAACAAACGTCGTGAATTGGCAGATTCTAAGTACAATGAGCGTCGTGCGGAATGTGAAAAAGCAGTGGAAGAATTGAATGTAGTCTTGAATATTCAAACTCTGGGAGAATTGGATGAGTGGACCTTTGATCAATATAGTTATTTGATTAAGGATGAAAACCGTATCAAGCGTGCCCGCCATGCTGTTTTGGAAAATCAACGGACCTTGCAGGCTCGTAAGGCCTTGGAAGAAGGAGATTTGGCAACCTTTGGTCGTTTGGTCAATGCTTCTCATGTTTCTTTGGAGCATGATTATGAAGTGACAGGTTTGGAATTGGATACCTTGGCTCATACAGCTTGGGAGCAAGAAGGCGTCCTTGGTGCTCGGATGACGGGAGCTGGTTTCGGTGGCTGTGGTATTGCCATTGTCCATAAGGATAAGGTTGATGCCTTTACTGAAAATGTTGGTAAGACCTATACTGAAGTGGTTGGATATGAACCAAGCTTTTATGTAGCGGAGATTGCTAGTGGCTCTCGCGTCTTGTAGTCTTTCATTTTGTCTTTTGTTAGGTTGACAGAAGTGACTTATATGTAAGTTTATCGACTGGATGCGACGAACGTTGAGAAGTGGTATTGGCTTGTTTCCTAGCTTCTTCTCAAACTGAAAGACTATTTTTAATAATAGATTGGAGAAATGATGACAGGATTGGTGGATCGTTTTGTTGAGCAGGTCATTGCCAACAGTGGTTTTGAAGAAATGGATGCTCTTTACCTGCGCAATCGGGTCTTGGCTTTGGTGGGAGACCAGGTTCTGACTGTTCAAACAGAGTTAGAGGACTTGATTGAATTAAAAGATGAACTATTGGCTCATGGAGTTCGAACTGGTTTTGTGGGTGAATTGCTGGAAGAGCAGGACATGGTTGGGTCTTGTTTGATGGATTTGATGACACCGAGTCCGAGTCAGGTCAATCGTGATTTTTGGCAGACCTATCAGGACAGTCCAGAGCAAGCGATTGGCGACTTCTATGAATTGAGCAAGCGCAATGACTATATCAAGATGGCTGCGATTGCGAAAAATATCTATTATCCAGTTTCGACAGAGTATGGGAATTTGGAAATCACAATCAATCTGTCCAAACCTGAGAAGGATCCCAAGTCTATTGCAGCTGCTACGAAAGCTGAAGCAAGCAATTATCCCAAATGTCTACTCTGTATGGAAAATGAGGGCTATCAGGGTCGGATTAACCATCCAGCACGCGCCAACCACCGTATTATTCGCTTGGATTTAGGACAGGAGCAGTGGGGCTTCCAGTATTCGCCTTATGCTTACTACAATGAACATGCTATTTTCCTAAATCAGGAACATGTGCCGATGGTTATTAGTCCGCGAACATTTGAGCAGCTCTTGGACTTGCTGGACATCTTTCCAAATTATTTTGTCGGTTCCAACTCCGACCTACCAATCTCGGGTGGCTCCATCTTGACTCACAATCACTATCAGGGTGGGCGGCACAGTTTTGCCATGGAAAAGGCACCGATTGAGCGCCAGCTGGTCTTCGACGGCTTTGAGTCCGTTTCGGCAGGGATTGTCAAGTGGCCCATGTCGGTGATTCGCTTGAGTTCAGCAGATAAGCCATCGCTTCTTGGTTTAGCGACTAAGATTTTGGAAAAATGGCGGAGCTACTCAGATGATAGCGTTCAGATTAAGGCTGAGACGGATGGAACTCCCCATCATACCATCACCCCGATTGCTCGGAAACGAGGAGATTTGTACGAGCTGGATTTGGTTCTCCGCGACAATCAAACTTCGGAAGAATTTCCAGATGGCATCTATCATCCACATCCAGATGTGCAACATATCAAGAAAGAAAATATTGGCTTGATTGAGGTAATGGGCTTGGCGATTTTACCCCCACGTTTAAAGGCAGAATTGGCTGAAGTAGAAAAATTCTTACTGGGTCAAGCTAGTCAGGTAGCTGACTATCATCAGTCTTGGGCGGAAAGCCTGAAAACAGCTCATCCAGATGTGACGGAAGAAACCGTCGAACAAGTTGTTCGTGAATCAGTGGGACAAATTTTCGCGCGTGTATTGGAAGATGCAGGGGTCTACAAACGAACTCCAGAAGGACAGGCAGCCTTTCTACGATTCGTAGAATTTGTAGGTTTAGCAACATAATTGCAAGAAAGAGTGGGAGTGGGACAGAACTCGACCAATCTAAAGAGTTCGTCTTCCCACCCCCGCATAGCTCCAAAGGTTCGAGGAATCTTTGGAGACTGGAGATAGGGCGAACAGAGTTCGCTACAAAACTGTCTGGGGGACAGTTGGAAGTTGGAAATAGAGCGAACAAGGTTCGTTTCAAAATCGTTCAGTGAACCTTTTGAGGTTGGAAATGAAGCGAACTTTGTTCGTATCAGTCGTAGAGGTCAGATTTGGAGTGTGAAACGCGAATTGCTGAGATTTGCTCTGCAAATCCCATTTCCAACCTTTAACAGTTTCCCAGACTGTTAAAGCCAATCAACCACTGCGCTGAGATGTTGACGCAAACTTAGTGAGGTTGGACCTGTCTTTTTGCCTCCCTTCCCACTCTTTTGGTATAATGGAAGTATTCACAGTGTGAGAAGGAGATATGATGGCGGAAAAGAGATTGGGGACACTGATTACATTAATAGCAGGTATAGCCTGGGGCTTGTCTGGAGTGAGTGGGCAGTACTTGATGTCACGTGGTGTTTCAGTAGATATGATTACCTCCCTGCGTTTGTTGGTATCGGGATTCTTTCTCGTTGGCCTGGCTTATGCTACAGCGAAAGAACAGCTGTTGATAGTATTGAAAAATAGAAAAGCCTTGTTGGGAATTTTTGTTTTTGCGATGTTGGGTCTGGTTCTTAACCAGATGGCTTATTTACAAGCCATCTATCATACCAATGCGGGAACGGCTACGGTTTTACAATACCTTTGCCCTATCTTAGTCTTGGCTTATACCTGTTTGAAAAATAGGGAAAAACCATCAGGGATTGAGTTGATTTCAATTATCTTAGCCGTAGCAGGAACTTTTCTGATTGCGACTCATGGCAAATTAGATGAATTGGCAGTGACTCCAATCGGTTTGTTCTGGGGAATCTTCTCAGCCTTTACTTATGCGCTATATATTATTTTGCCAGGTAAATTGATCCGTCAATACGGCAGTATAACGGTAATTGGTTTAGGGATGTTAATGGGTGGTTTTGTAGTCACGCTTGGTTTGCAAACTTGGCAGCATCATCTTCCTATTGATGGTGGAAGTTTCCTGGGGCTGCTAGGTATTGTCGGAGTCGGGACGATTTTTGCCTATACTGCCTTTCTTAAAGGCGTCAGTATGGTTGGTCCTGTCAATGGTAGTCTTTTGGCCTCGATTGAGCCGATTGCATCTGTCTTTTTTGCAGTATGGTTGGTCAATGAGCAATTTTATGCAATTGATTTTGTTGGAATGTTGTTGATTTTACTTGCTGTTTTACTTATTTCTTTAAAAGATATATTGGTTGCCCAAAAGAGTATTGGTTAATATACTCTTTTTTTGTTATACTAAAGAAAAAACTTGAAAGGAATAAAGATGATTAAAGAATTTTGTTCCGAAAATCATGTAGGTGTGATGAAGGCCCTATCCCTAGGAGCTAAACGGATTGAGCTCTGTGATAATTTGGTAGTCGGAGGGACGACGCCGAGTTATGGAGTGATCAAACATGTTTGTCAACTGGCTCATGAGAATGAAGCCACAGTCATGACCATGATTCGCCCTCGAGGTGGAGATTTTTGCTACGATGAAGCTGAGGTGGAAATGATGGTTGAAGATTGTAAAGTAGCGATTGAACTAGGTTCAGATGGTCTGGTTTATGGTTTGTTAACCGAGGAAAATTGGTTGGACGAAGCAGCCTTGGAAAGACTGTTTGCTGTTTCGCAGGACTGTCAGATTGTCTTTCACATGGCTTTTGACCAAATTCCTCGCGAACGCCAATTTGAGGCTCTTGATTGGCTGGCAGAACATGGAGTGACACGGATTTTGACGCGTGGAAGTCTGACAGGTTCAGCTTTGCAGAATATCGATTGGTTACGAGACATTCAAGCCTATGCGGATGGAAAAATTGAAGTTCTTGTTGGCGGTGGATTGACTGTGGAAAATGTGCCAACGTTATTAGAAGCATTACCAATCAATCAAGTACATGGAACGAGATTATTTTGGTAAGGTAGCTTTGAATTTGAAATAAATTACAGAATAATAATCGAAGTTTATTCAGAAATGTTTAGAAGTTAAGGTTTGTTTAAGCATTGGAAGATACAATATATTTATTCTTTTTCATATAATCTCCACGGAAGCAGTCGATACGTTCGGCTGTTTTCATTTTTGTTTGTTAAAGTCCGGTATACAGACTAGAAGCTGCTGCGTCTCTATTGAATCCCCTACGTAAAGAATTGAGAACTGTAGCAGTGGAGATGAGTGATTTTGCTTTGGACTATGCTGTTCGTTTAGCCCAATCCTTGAATAGTACTTTGCGTTATCATAATTATGATAGCTTGATTGCCATTGCTAAAACCAAAGGAGTTGAACCCAAGGGTAAGGACTGTCAATCATTTTCAGAGTACAGACAGCGTTACAGTCTCTATGATGCTAAAAAATTAACCTATCGTGCTCTGATATGGCGCCTCTTTGACGATAGTCATGCAGATTATGGCCATGCAGCGACGATTTTGGGTATGGATTGGATTTTGGAAGAGTATAAACAGGAGTAAGAATAGACACTCGGTGTTACCGGGTGGTTTCCTTTTGGTTCTCTGTTCGCAATTTTTTGGGAAAAATGGTATAATTATCTGATAAAAAACTTTGGAGACGACAGTGAGTTTAGAAAATTACATGCCGGATTTTGCCTTGGAAAAGGCTTATGACGTGACCGTCGAAAGCTTGAAAAAACATGGCATAAAAGTAGTGTTTGTTGACTTGGATAATACCTTGATTGCTTGGAACAATCCCGATGGTACGCCAGAGATGCGCCAGTGGTTACATGATTTGCAGGACGCAGGCATTCCTGTTGTGGTGGTTTCAAACAATAAATACGAACGTGTCAAACGGGCGGTTGAAAAATTTGGGATTGAATTTGAAGCCTTTGCTCTCAAGCCTTTCACCTTTGGGATTAACCGTGCCCTGAAACGCTATGATGTCCAGCCACATGAAGTGGTCATGATTGGCGATCAGCTGATGACGGACATTCGGGCTGCTAAGCGAGCTGGTCTCAAGTCTGTCTTGGTCAAACCCTTGCTAAAGACGGACTCTATCAATACGCAGATTAACCGTTGGCGTGAGCGACGGACCATGAAAAAAATCATCGCTAAATATGGAGCGATAGACTACAAGAGGGAGATGTAAGTGGAAGAATTATTTTGTATCGGCTGTGGTGCCCAGATTCAGACGCTAGACAAGGCAGTCGCTGGTTTTACACCTCAATCAGCCCTAGAAAAAGGCCTGGAAACAGGGCAACTCTACTGCCAGCGTTGTTTCCGTTTGCGCCATTACAATGAGATTTCAGATGTCAATATCTCGGATGACGATTTCTTGAAACTCCTCCATAGCGTAGGAGAAAGCGATGCCTTGGTGGTCAATGTCATTGATATTTTTGATTTCAATGGTTCAGTCATTCCAGGTTTGCCTCGCTTTATTTCAGGCAATGATGTACTTTTGGTCGGCAACAAGCAGGACATTTTACCCAAGTCTGTCAAGACAGGCAAGGTCACTCAGTGGTTGACCGAGCGGGCGCATGAAATCGGCATGCGACCAGTTGATGTGGTCTTGACTTCTGCTCAAAACAAGCAGGCTATCAAGGATTTGATTGAAAAGATTGAACAACACCGCAAGGGACGGGATGTCTATGTGGTCGGCGTGACCAACGTTGGCAAATCAACCTTGATCAATGCTATTATCCAAGAAATCACAGGGGACAAGGATGTCATTACGACTTCACGTTTCCCTGGAACGACGCTGGATAAGATTGAAATTCCTTTGGATGATGGTTCATACATCTATGACACGCCAGGAATTATCCATCGTCACCAGATGGCCCATTATTTGACGGCTAAAAACCTTAAGTACATCAGCCCCCGGAAAGAAATCAAGCCAAAGACCTACCAGCTCAATCCAGAACAAACCTTGTTCTTGGCTGGTCTGGGACGATTTGACTTTGTGGCTGGTGAACGCCAAGGTTTTACAGCCTTCTTTGACAATGAGCTCCAACTCCACCGCACCAAGTTGCAAGGAGCTAGTGAATTTTACCAGAAACATGCGGGCTCACTTTTAGTGCCACCAACTAGCAAGGAATTGAAAGAATTTCCTGAATTGGTTCGTCATGAATTTACCATCAACGAAAAGACGGATGTGGTCTTCTCAGGTCTTGGTTGGATTCGTGTCAATGAAAAGGCTAAGATTGCTGCCTGGGCGCCTAAGGGTGTGGATGTGGTAATCCGCAAGGCGATTATCTAATACTCTTCGAAAATTAAAAGCAGACGTTGTTGACTTGATTTGATGAGTGTAAAGCTCCAGTGGAGCTTTACAGCCTGCTACCTGAAAACGTGAAAGTAGTAGGGTTTAATCTGCTCTTGGAGAGACGAACTTCGTTCGCTCTATTTCCAACCTTCAAAGGTTCCCCGAACCTTTGAAGCTAGTCTGATTTTAATTTTCATTGAGTATAAGAGGTATTTGATTTCAGTTTTTACAATTAAAGAGAAAGGAAGTTCAAGTCTTCTGATTTGAACACGGGCTAAGTATATCGGCGCAATAGGGAAAAACTTTGTTTTCTTTATTTCCCGATTGTAACAGTCTCCCAGTCTGTTACAATGCCCTTTGTATAATAAATTATGCTAACTTCAAAACAACGTGCCTTTTTGAACAGTCAGGCACACAGTCTCAAACCTATCATTCAGATTGGGAAAAATGGTCTCAATGACCAGATTAAAACCAGTGTTCGTCAGGCGCTGGATGCGCGTGAATTGATCAAGGTGACTTTGCTACAAAATACGGATGAAAACATCCACGAAGTAGCTGAAATCTTGGAAGAAGAAATCGGTGTGGATACGGTTCAAAAAATCGGTCGCATTTTGATTTTATTCAAACAATCTAGCAAGAAAGAGAACCGTAAAATTTCCAAACAGGTCAAAGAAATCTAAGAAGGAGAGCCTATGGCTATTGAACTCTTAACACCCTTTACCAAGGTTGAATTAGAGGTTGAAAAGAAAGAAACCAATCGCAAACAAGTGGGGATTCTGGGAGGGAATTTCAACCCTGTCCACAATGCTCATTTGATTGTGGCAGACCAGGTCCGTCAACAGTTGAAGTTGGATGAGGTCTTGCTCATGCCAGAATTCATTCCGCCCCATGTGGATAAGAAAGAAACCATTGATGAATACCATCGCTATTCCATGCTCAAGATGGCTATTGCAGGTATTGAGGGCTTGGGGATTGAAACCATTGAACTGGAACGCCGTGGTATCAGCTATACCTACGACACCATGAAATTGCTGAAGGAAAAAAATCCTGATACGGATTATTATTTTATCATCGGTGCAGATATGGTAGACTACCTTCCAAAATGGCATAGGATTGATGAATTGGTCAAGATGGTGCAGTTTGTTGGTGTCCAGCGTCCTCGTTACAAGGCAGGGACTTCCTATCCTGTTATCTGGGTAGATGTGCCCTTGATGGACATTTCCTCCAGCATGGTACGGAGCTTTATCAAGCAAGGACGGGTGCCGAATTTTATGGTGCCTCATGAAGTTCTGGACTATATCGAAGAAAAGGGACTGTACCAATGATTGCAGCAGATTTGACATTTGACCGTCAGGCTCTTTTGGAAAAAATCCGTGTAGCCATGAAGCCAGCGCGCTTCCAACATGTCTTGGGTGTGGAGCAGGCGGCGCTTGCCTTGGCAGACCAATACGGCTGTGATCCGAAAAAAGCCAGTCTGGCAGCACTTTTGCATGATTATGCCAAGGAAGTGGCAGACCAAGTCTTTCTGGATTTGATTGCCAAGTATGATTTGGACAAGGACCTGCTTAACTGGGATAATAACATCTGGCACGGTGTGGTTGGCGCCTATAAAATCGCAGAAGATTTTGGCTTGGAAGATGAGGAAATTTTCCAAGCCATTCAACGACACACCATTGGTGCTGGGCAGATGACCTTGCTGGACAAGGTGCTTTATGTGGCGGACTACATTGAACCCAATCGGGATTTTCCTGGGGTGGACGAGGCACGACGGATTGCAAAAGAGTCCTTGAACAAGGCGGTAGCCTTTGAAACTGCCCAAACCATTTCCTACTTGGCCAAGAAGGGTGTTCCCATTTATCCACAAACCTTGGAAACCTATAATGCTTATGTCGGAGAGTTAGGAAGGTAAGATGAAGTCAGCACTATTAGTCATTGACATTCAGCATTTGCCTGTGGAAGGCAAGCCCTATGGGATTGAAAATCGGCTTCGGCTCTGGCAAGATAGCCTTGCTCAAGCCCGTCAAGTGGGGCTAGAGGTCATCCATGTCCGCCATCATGACCAGGAATTGATCAAGGGGACTGCTGACTGGGAGATTCACTCAACTGTTGCACCCTTAGCTAGTGAGAAGATTTTCGATAAGACCTTCAATAGCGCCTTCAAGGAAACAGGGCTTCATGCTTATTTGCAGGAAAAGGGAATTGAGCAGCTCATCATCATGGGCATGGCGACCAATTTTTGCATTGACACGACGATTAAAGTAGCCTTTGAACTAGGCTACAAGGTAGCTGTGATTCAGGACGGAACGACGACAGGTTATTCAGGAAAATTGGATGCCAAGGACTTGATTGACCACTACCAAAACATCTGGTCATGGAGTTTTGCCCAGGTGGATAAATTAGAAAATATAATTAGAGGATAAGATGAAAGAACTAGATTTAGTAAAAGTTGTGGTCCAGGCTGCTGATGATAAGCGAGCTGAGGACCTTGTTGTAATTGATGTTCAAGGCGTGACTAGCCTGACAGACTACTTTGTGATTGCCAGTTCCATGAACAGTCGCCAGTTGGAGGCTATTGCGGAAAACATCCGTGAAAAGGTAGCGGAAGTTGGGATCAAGGGTAGCCGTATAGAAGGCGATAGTAACGGTGGCTGGGTCCTTTTGGACCTTGGAGGCGTAGTCGTTCATATCTTCTCAGAAGAAATGCGTGACCTCTACAACCTTGAAAAATTATGGCACGAAGGTGGCTTCCTGGAAGTTGCAGAACTTTTAGAAGAGGAGTAGTGAAACAGTTCGGGGAACTGTTTCAGCTGGTCACCCTAAAACTCGAAAGTGACCAAAATGAGTTCACTATTATGTGATTAGAAGTGATAGACTTCTTGAATAAATATGAAAACAGATTTTGATTTGGGTGCACTATTCGAAACTTGAGTCAACATCTCAGCGCAGTGGTTGATTGGCAGCTTTGTTCGTGCTTCCCACTCCAAATCTGACCTAATCAACTGTGCGGGGGCAGGAATACGAACTCTTTTGAATCCAAGAGTTCTTTCCTGCTCCCTTTTTACGAAAGGAAGAAGTATGGCAACTTATGAAACCTTTGCGGCGGTCTATGATGAAATCATGGATGACAGCTTGTATGATAAATGGACAGATTTTAGCTTGCGGAACTTGCCACAAGGCACCAAGACAATTTTAGAATTGGCCTGTGGAACAGGGATTCAGGCTGTGCGTTTTGCTCAAAAGGGTTATGAGGTGACAGGGCTTGACCTGTCCTATGAAATGTTGGAATTGGCCCAGAAAAAAGCAGAAGCAGCCGGTGTCATGTTAGAGTTGGCCAAGGCGGATATGCTGGCTCTGAAAGGTGTTGGAGATTTCGATGCGGTGACCTGTTACTCGGACAGTCTGTGCTATATGGCGGACCAAGAAGCTGTTTTGCGGGTCTTTGAAGGAGTTCACTCTGTTCTCAATCAAGGTGGTACTTTCCTTTTTGACGTTCACTCCATCTATCAAATGGAGGAAGTGTTTGCAGGTTATAGCTACCATGAAAACTACGAGGATTTTGCCTTTGTCTGGGATACCTATGAAGGGGAGCATGAGCATTCCATTGTTCACGAATTGACCTTCTTTGTCAAAGATGAGGACAGTCAAGAGGAGCGGTTTATCCGTCGGGATGAAGTTCATGAAGAGCGGACCTATCCGATTGAAACCTATATGGAATGTTTGAAACAAGCTGGTTTTACATCTGTGGAAGTCTTTGCGGACTTTGAAGATCAAGCTCCGACAGAAACTAGCCAGCGGTGGTTTTTCAAGGCGGTCAAGGCATGATTTCAGGGATTATTGCAGAATACAATCCCTTTCACACGGGACATAAATACCTGCTGGACCAGGCGGAAGGCTTGAAAATCGTGGTTATGTCTGGCAATTTTATGCAACGGGGTGAGCCAGCCATCGTGGATAAGTGGACACGGGCTCAGATGGCTTTGGAACACGGGGCAGATCTTGTTGTTGAGATGCCCTTTTTGGTGTCGGTCCAGTCGGCTGACCATTTTGCTAAGGGAGCAATTAGCATTTTACACAGGCTAGGTGTGGAAAAACTGGTTTTCGGTACGGAAGAACTGCTGGATTACCAGAAAATTGCGGATATCTATGTGGATAAGTCGGAAGAGATGGAAAATTTTGTAAAAAACTTGCCAGACAATCTCTCTTATCCGCAGAAGACCCAGGCCATGTGGCAGGAGTTTGCTGGGCTGACCTTCACAGGTGATACGCCCAATCATATTCTGGCTCTAGCTTACGCTAAGGCGGTGGCTGGAACAGGTATTCAGCTCGGTCCAGTTCTGCGGCAGGGGGCTGGTTTTCATTCGGAAGAAGTTGCTACGACCTACGCCTCGGCAACGGCTATCCGAAAGGGTGTTGACCAGCTGGACTTGGTGCGTGGCTTTTTGCCATCTGCCAATCTTTTTGAAGAGGCGGCCAAGGTGAGCTGGGACCAGTATTTTCCCCTGCTCCGCTATCAGATTGCGACCCACCGAGATCTCAGTCAGGTCTTTCAGGTGAACGAAGAACTAGCCAGTCGTATCCGCTCTGCCATTGGGAGCGTAGCGACCGTGGAGGAGTTAGTGGATGCTGTTGCGACCAAGCGCTACACCAAGGCGAGAGTGCGGCGGGTACTGACCTACATATTGGTCAATGCGGTGGAAACTCCCTTGCCAGAAGCAGTCCATGTCCTAGGCTTTTCGGCTCGAGGCCAGGCCTATCTCAAGACCGTCAAGGAGCGAGTGGGCTTGGTGACGCGGATCGGCAAAGAGCCCTGGGACAGGCTGACCCAACAGGCGGATGCAGTCTATCAACTGGGCGCTGACGCAATAGCAGAGCAAACCTACGGGCGCGTGCCGGTGAGGGTGGAGTGAGATGAATTCATCAAAGAATAGGAAGTTTTTGTAGTTGACTTGAAAACTTTCCTATTTTTTTTGTATAATTTAAGTAGAAAAATCAAAGGAAATAAGTCATGAAAAATTGGATGGACTATTTTAAGCCTCACATTGTAGATAGGGGTTACAATTTATTTTTGGATGACGCTGTTCAAGGGCTTGAAGAGGTAGGTGAGGGCTACTATGCTCTTGTCTCTGGTAGTCAAGTTTATCAGGTGGAGATTGACTTGGAGCATGGTCAGCTGGTCAGTATGTGGTGTGAGTGTCCTCATGCTCAGGAGATGAACCACTGCAAGCACATGGCTGCAGTCTTGTTTGCCATTTCTGAGTTGGAGGGTCAGCCAGCTGTTGAGGGGAAGGGACAGTCACTTGCCCAGCTCTTGGATAAATTGACAGTTGAGCAACTACGGGCTTTTGTTCTTGAATTAGCTCAAGAAGATAGGGAACTGGTTAATCGAATTCAGCTGCGTTTCTCGACCCAGTTAACTTCACAGCAAGTGGAAAATGTGAAAAAGGAAATCAGAGACCTGGGTTTGCCTTTTGAGGACAGGCGTATGGGCTATATCGAATATAGGCAGACTAGGGATTACGAACGGGCCGTGGAAAAGGCCATGCATCAGTATCTCCAGCCCTTGCTAGATAGATGTGAGTATGAGAGTTTCTTGGCTGTATCAGATGCCTTCTATCATCAGATTTGCCAACAAGAGTTGGATGATTCCAATGGAACGACTGGTAGTCTACTTTATAGCCTTGCTGGCTACTGGCAGCATTTATTGACTGTAGCTCCGGATAAGATTGTCCAAGAATTACTGGACTGGTGCTTAGGACAGCTAAGTGGCTATGAGGTTGCAGAGGATCTTCTCATGGAATTTGTGGAAATGGAGTTTCAAGAAGAAACCTTCCTTGAGCAGAAATTGACCTATTTTCAAGCGGTCTTGCAGACGATAGAAGAAGGAGATAAGTCCTCTTGGTCATGGAAGTTCCGTCGTGATCGATTTGCCATGCTCTGTTACAGGTTGTTGGTTCAGTTGGGCTCTAGTGAGGCAGACTTGCTGACCTTCCAGGCCAATCATTGGGAGGTGGCTGGACTTCGTAAACTGGCCATTACCCAGGCTGTAGCAAGTCAGCAGCTAGACCGGGCAGTTCGTCTCTTGCAGGAAAGTAAGCGCTTGGATGCCCAGTATAGAGGACTGGTGTCGGATTACAGCCAGCAGCTACGGGACATTTACCGGTCTCAGGGGCAGGATGACAAGGTGAGAGAAGAACTGCTGGAGATGATTTTTTCAGCTGGTGATACTGATTTGGATCTGATAGAGGAGTTGCGGGACTATGTTTCTAGGGAAGAATGGCAGAGCTATTTAGATGATTTGCTGGAGGATCGTCGTTTCCAGTCACAGCAGTTGAAGTTGTTGCAATTGGCAGACCGACCGCAGGAATTATTGGACCGCATTACAGCAAGTTATTGGTTCTTAGAAAATTTGGACCGGTTCGAGGACTACTTATCAGAGAAACTGCCTGAGCAATTACGAGATTCCTACGCCCAAGCTGTCAGTCAGCAGATGGAGGTGGCTAGTAGTCGAAGTCACTATCGCCAGTTAGCAGGGTATTTAGTAAAAATTGCAGGTTTACCTGATGGAAAAGTGGTGAGTACCAGCCTTCGCACCTCGTGGAAAGTCCAGTATCCGCGACGCAAAGCCATGATAGAGGAATTAGATGCAGTGAGGTGGTAGGATATGGCAGTTTGGTTTCAAGATGTGGTCGATGCATTGCAGATGCTGAGTCAAGATGACAGGTATTATTATGATAGTCACCTAGATGCATTAGTCTACCTGTCTGTTGAGAAGACGGGACTTGAAGCCCATGATGGTTTAAAAGAAGAGATTGAGGAGGATGTGATGGGACGGTTTATACGGCTGCCGACCTATTATGACTTCAATCCCTACACATTCATGGAGCGCTATGTTTATCATTTGCCTGATGGTGACTTATCTGACCGCCTGTCTCGAGCTATTCGAGGTCGCGGTGCTTTTAGGTGTTTTAAGAGTGAGCTAGAGAGATGTGACCGCTTGGAAGATTGGTATGCCTTTGAGACACAATGTTACAAAGAACTTGTACTGGAATGGTGCCAGGAAAATAAGATTGCTATTGTGGATAATCGGTTGAAGAAAATGTAGTATTTCCCTTGACTCTCACCTTACGTTATCTCTTATACTGGGCATAGAGAGGAGATTTCTATGAACGAAAATTGGACAGTTAAGCAGGTCAGTCGGTTGACAGGATTGACGGTGAGGACCTTGCACCACTATGACCAGATTGGTTTGCTCAAACCAGCATTTGTGGCTGAAAATGGTTATCGCTACTATAATCAGGAGGATTTGGCTCGTCTGCAAGAAATTCTTTTATTTCGTGAGTTGGATTTTCCTCTCAAAGATATTCAGCAGCTTCTGGACGTGACGGAAGTCAATCGTCAGCAGGTCTTGCGGGACCATATCACCCTTTTAGAGCTCAAAAGGGAACGGCTGGATCGCATCATCAATCACGCCAGATTGCTCACAGAAAAAGGAGGAGAAGCCATGGATTTTCACGCATTTGACAGCAGTCAACTAGAAGCCTACAAGGCGGAGGCAAAGAAACGTTGGGGACAGACCTCGGCCTATTCCGAGTTTGAAGAAGGTTACAATGCCAGTAAAGACCGGGTGTTTGCCCAAGAGATGCAGGCTATTTTTGAGGTTTTTGGAAAAATGCAGAGCTTGGGAGCCGTTCATCCAGATGTGCAGGCTCAGGTAGCCAACTTGCAGGCCTATATCACGGAAAATTTCTACACCTGTACCAAGGAAATCTTACAAAATCTAGGTCTTATGTATGTTGAGGACGAGCGATTTTCAGCCAATATCGACCGAGCAGGTGGACCAGGCACAGCAGCATTTGTCAGTCAAGCTATTGCGATTTATTGCAAAGAATAAACGAAAGAAGTCTAGTGAGAACTAGGCTTTTTTATGTTCATCTTGGCTATGTACATATCAATTTAATTATGACTTGGAGGTACATTGCTAAATTTTAAAATATTAGAAGCAAAACAAAACGATTATATATATGTACGTGTGATTTGGCGGCACAAATAAAACATTATTATTTTTTTATGATTGAGTAAAAATACTTGACAAAATCGATTGCTATACTAGTATAGCAGGGCTTGACACTACGGGCAAGCCCTTCCTAATTAGCGTTAAAAGTAATTATGAACAAGGGGAATAATTAATGTTTTACACTTATAAAATAGGTATTTCTGCTGAGGAACATGATTCATTTGTAAAGCAATCGCCACAGGCTAACCTGTTGCAGAGTAGTCAGTGGGCAACCGTAAAAAGTGAGTGGCGAAATGAGAGACTAGGCTTTTTTAAAGATGGGAAATTAGTGGCAGTTGCTTCTCTTCTTATCAGAAGGTTGGTAGTACCATTTGGTTTTACGATGATTTATATACCAAGAGGTCCAGTAATGGATTATGAAGATGCTGAATTAGTGTCATTTGTATTTAAGTCCATAAAAGAATTTGCCCTCCGAGAACGCAGTGTTGTTATAAAATTTGATCCATTTATTCGACTATCTAGTAAAACTATAATAGGAGATAGGGAAGAAGAATTAAATGTACTTGCCGTCAAAGATAGGATTGTTGATTTGGGAGGAATTTGGTCTGGTCGAGTGCAGACCATGTCGGCTACAATCCAACCTACTTGTCATGCAGTATTATATAGCGAATCTTTCTCAGAGGAATCACTAAATAAACGAGTTCGACAAAATATTCGGTCGGCGCGTAATAAAGGTATTGAGATTCGAATTGGTCGTGAGGAATTGTTAAGAGATTTTTCAGAGCTATTAAAAAAGACTGAGGAGCGCAAATCTATTCGCTTGCGGGGGAGAGAGTATTATCAAAAAATATTGAATGCCTATCCAGAAAATTCTTATATTGTAGTTGCCTATTTGGATTTAGCAGAGAGATATGAACAGTTATCTTATCTTGAAGAAAAATTAGTAAAAGAGGCCATGGCCTTCACGTCCACTACAAGACAATCGAAGATTGAAAATTATAAAAAAGAAACCCGAAGAATAAATACAGAATTAGAAATGATAAATTCTCTGACTCGTAACGGGAGTAAGCTAGTTCCATTGGCTGGTACTTTGACAATAAATTTTGCAGGAACATCTGAAAATATCTATGCTGGTATGGATGAAAAGTTTAAACATTATCAGCCTGCTTTACTAACATGGGTGGAGACAGCAAAGTATGCTTTCGAACGAGGTGTGAAATGGCAAAATTTAGGAGGAATAGAGCCAACTTTAGACGGAGGCCTTTATCACTTTAAATCACATTTGAATCCAGTAGTAGAAGAGTATATTGGGGAGTTCGACCTTATTGTTTCGCCAATATTATATAAGATTTTTCAAGTTTTACTGGAAATTAGAAAAAAATTAAGGAAGAAAAAATAATGACTTTTTGTCAAATAACTAAAGAAGAATTTTTAAAGCATTGTCAACAAGTAAATGAAAAATCATTTTTTCAATCCATTGAAATGGCTGGATTACTATCCAAGCGAGGATACGATGTTCGCTATGTTGGTTTTAAAAATTCACAATTAGAGATCGTTATTTCTACTTTGCTTTTCTGTAAGAAGATGGCTGGTGGTTTGTATATGGAATTGAATTCTGGACCGCTGGTTACCGATGATGCTTATTTAGAGGAATTTTATCAATCTTTAAAAAACTATGCGAAGCGTGAAGGCGTACTTGAATTGGTGGTCAAGCCTTCCCAAACCTATCAAGTCTTTGATAGTGTAGGGAATCCAATTAGTGAAGCAGATACTCAACTAATTGAGAAGCTGGTGCAACTTGGATTTAAACATGATGGCTTACAAACAGGTTATCCAAATGGAGAGCCTGTTTGGCATTATGTGAAGGATTTGCAAGGGCTAAGTCAAGCAAGTTTAACAGATTCCTTCAGTAAAAAAGGGAAAACATTGAGTAAGAAGGCAAACAGTTTTGGTCTGAAGGTTACGCGCTTGAGCAGGAGTCAGCTTTTTCGTTTTCAAGCAATCACAGCTCTCACCTCTAAAAAAAGAGGATACGAAGACAAGACATTGGCATATTACCAAGATTTTTTTGATTCTTTTGGAGAGCAGGCGGATTTCTTGATAGCCAGTATCAATTTTTACAGCTATTTAGACCATTTGGAAGAGCAAAGTGACAGACTACAACTAAGAATTGCGGAATTGTCAGATCGTTTGCGGCTATTTCCTCAGTCCAAGAAGAAGCAAAATGAACTCCGAGAGTTAATGGCTCAGCTAACCAGTTTTGAACAACGAAAATGCCAAGCCCAACAATGGATTGAGGAATATGGAACTGAGGATGTGGATATAGCTGCCAGTCTCTTTGTTTACAGTCGTCGGGAGTTGGTTTACCTGTTCAGCGGTTCCCGCACAGAGTTTGGCAGTTTCTATGCTCCGATTCTCCTACAAGAATTTGCTATGCGGCATGCAATCAGCCTATCCCTTCCCTTTTACAATCTCCTTGGCATTCAAGGAAACTTCGATGGTTCTGATGGTGTTCTTCGATTCAAACAGAATTTCAATGGGTATATTCTACGAAAAGCAGGTACTTTTCGCTACTATCCCTATCCGATACGGCATAAAATCTTGCAGATTATCAAGAACATAGTAAAATAGTAAGAGATACTTTGCCAAAGGAGACACCCCATGATTCAACCTATTATGAAAGATATTTTCTTCTTGCAGCAGAAGTCGGAGCCTGCGACTCAGCTAGATGTGCAGGTCGGTCAGGATTTGCAGGACACTTTAGCAGCCAATGCTCACGCTTGTGTGGGCATGGCGGCCAACATGATTGGCGTCAAAAAGCGGATTATCATCGTCAACATGGGCTTCACCAACCTGGTCATGTACAATCCTGTCCTCATCAGCAAGACAAAGCCCTATCAGACTGAGGAAGGCTGCCTATCGCTGGAAGGTAGCCGTCCGACGACACGCTATCAGGAAATTGAAGTGGAGTTTTTTGATGCTTCATGGAAAAAGCAGAGCCTAAAGCTGACAGACTTCCAAGCTCAGATTGTTCAGCATGAACTGGATCATTTGGAGGGGATTATCATTTAATTGCTACCAAATCTACCGTCAGGTAGATTTTTTTATCGTCGTTTAGTTTATCTTTTATTACGTCGACGAGCGAGGAAACGTCGTTTCCTTATTTCCAACTTCAATCACTCCACCGGAGTGTTTGAACTCACCTTGCCTGATTGAAACAGTCTGGGGGACTGTTTCAAGTCAATGCCTAGAAACAAGAAAGCATTGAGTTATGTCTGCGGCTCGTTGCCTAGTACTAAAAGTAAACTAAAAGACTATATCAAAAAGTCAAAAAAGGTCAAACAAAACCATTGACTTTTACTGACCAATGATGTAAAATAAGTTTCGTAAGGTAAAGGACCTTACGAATTCTTTGAACAAAAGGTCAGTTTAGGTCAAATGAAAAGGATTTGACTTACTCTTGGACCTATTGGTCAGTAAAAGACAAACTTCTGAGGAGGTTAATATGAAAGACAGGATTATACCCTATTAGCTATTTTTTTAAAACAAAGGTCAGTAAAAGTCAAAAACAATAGAATTTATAAACGAGGTAAAAACTATGAACAACAATTTCAATAACTTTAACAATATGGATGACATTTTCAATCAACTTATGGGCAACATGGGTGGTTACAGTACAGAACGTCGTCGCTATGCCATTAACGGTCGTGAAGTAACACCGGAGGAATTTGCCATTTACCGTCAGACAGGCCGCCTGCCGCAGACAGAAGAAGTGGCTCAAACACAGGCTAAAGGTCAGATAAAGTCAGATGGGATTCTTGCAAAACTTGGTCGCAATTTGACACAAGATGCGCGTGAAGGTAAGTTGGATCCAGTCATTGGACGAAATAAGGAAATCCAAGAAACCTCTGAAATTTTGGCACGTCGGACTAAGAATAATCCTGTTCTGGTCGGTGATGCGGGTGTTGGTAAAACTGCGGTAGTAGAAGGCTTGGCTCAAGCCATTGTCAATGGTGATGTACCAGCAGCCATTAAGAACAAGGAAATCATCTCCATCGACATTTCAGGCTTGGAAGCAGGGACTCAGTATCGTGGGGCTTTTGAGGAAAATGTGCAGAATCTTGTGGATGAAGTTAAAAAAGCTGGCAATATCATTCTCTTCTTTGATGAAATTCATCAGATTTTGGGAGCTGGTAGCACTGGTGGAGACTCAGGTTCCAAGGGCTTAGCAGATATTCTCAAACCAGCCCTGTCACGTGGGGAGTTGACCGTTATTGGTGCGACTACACAGGACGAATACCGCAATACTATTCACAAGAATGCTGCTCTGGCTCGTCGTTTCAACGAAGTCAAGGTCAATGCTCCGTCCGCAGAAGATACCTACCAGATTTTGAAAGGTATCAAGCCGCTTTATGAAGCCCACCACAATATTGAATTGCCTGATGAGGTTTTGAGAGCTGCGGTTGATTATTCCGTCCAATATATTCCACAACGTAGCTTGCCTGATAAGGCTATTGACCTGGTCGATGTGACCGCTGCTCACTTAGCTGCACAACATCCTGTGACGGATATTCAGACCTTAGAAGCAGAAATGGCTGAGGCAAAGCAGTTGCAGTTGGAAGCAGCTGAAAAAGAGGATTATGAAAAAGCCTTGAATGAAAAGGTCCGTATTGATAAGCTCCAAAAACAGATTGACAACCACACGGAGCAACAGAAAGTGGTGGCGACTGTTAATGATGTGGCTCAGGCGGTTGAGCGAATGACAGGAATTCCAGTTTCTCAAATGGGAGCTTCTGACATTGAACGACTCAAGGAATTGAAAAATCGTCTGGCAGCTAACGTTATCGGTCAAGACGATGCGGTGGAAGCTGTATCTCGTGCCATTCGTCGGAATCGTGCAGGTTTTGATGACGGCAACCGTCCGATTGGTTCCTTCCTCTTTGTCGGTCCGACAGGTGTGGGTAAGACAGAGTTGGCAAAACAGTTAGCGCTTGACTTGTTTGGTAACAAGGATGCCATTATTCGTTTGGATATGTCTGAATACAGCGATCGGACAGCTGTTTCCAAATTAATCGGTACCACAGCTGGTTACGTTGGATATGATGACAATTCCCATACTCTTACCGAGCGTGTCCGCCGCAATCCTTACTCCATTGTCCTCTTGGATGAAATTGAAAAAGCAGATCCACAAGTGATTACCCTCCTTTTGCAAGTGCTAGATGATGGGCATTTGACTGATGGACAGGGCAACCAAGTCAACTTTAAAAATACCCTTGTCATCGCGACTTCAAATGCTGGTTTTGGTTATGGAATGGCAGAAGGTGAAGAAAATCAAGACATCATGGACCGCATCGCCCCATTCTTCCGTCCAGAATTCCTCAACCGTTTCAACGCAGTTATCGAATTCAAACACTTGGGCAAAGAAGACCTCAAGGCTATCGTAGATTTGATGTTGGCCCAGGTCAATAAGACCCTGGCTAAAAAAGGTATTCAGTTAGAAGTGACCGAGGCTGCCAAAGACTTCTTGATGGAAGAAGGTTATGACCAGGCTATGGGAGCCCGTCCTCTGCGCCGTGTCATTGAAAATCAGATTCGAGACAAGGTAACAGATTACTATTTGGATCATGTTGATGTCAAATATCTGGAAGCGGATGTGGTTGATGGAAGCATCCAAATAAAAGAGCAAAGCTTTGCTTAAAAATAGTGAATAATTCGAAAAATCGGATAGAAATATCTGATTTTTTCTTTTTTGTTATTCGCTAACAAATGCTATAAAATAGGCTTTCTAGAGCACATTAAAACTTTTTTCATAAAATCCTTGACAAGTGCAAACGTTTGCGTTAAACTATATTCGTAACCGACAGAAAGGAAAACGTTTTTATGACAAATCGTACCAGTGGAATTTTGATGCATATTACCTCACTTCCAGGTAAGTTTGGTATTGGTACTTTTGGACAGTCTGCCTATGATTTTGTAGATTTCTTGGTGGAAACCAAGCAAACCTACTGGCAGATTTTACCACTAACAACTACAAGCTATGGAGATTCTCCTTACCAGTCTTTCTCTGCTATTGCAGGAAATACACACTTGATAGACTTTGACCTCTTGGTTGAAGATGGCTTATTGGCAACAGAAGATTTCCAAGATGTAAATTTTGGAGATAATCCTGAAAAAGTAGACTATGCTCTTATCTATCAAGTTCGCCGACCAATTTTGGAGAAGGCCGTTCAAGCATTTTTACAAGATGATAAGAAGAAGGCTGCTTTTCTAGAGTTTGAAAAGGCTAACTCATCTTGGTTGACAGATTATGCGGAGTTCATGGCTATCAAGGAATACTTTGGTAATAAAGCTCTCCAAGAATGGGAAGATAAAAAAGTTGTAGCTCGCAACGAGGAAGCACTTGATAAGTACCGCTTAGAATTAGCAAATCAAATCGACTACTACAAAGTCACCCAGTATTTCTTCTTCAGCCAATGGAAGCAATTGAAAGAATATGCCAACAAACACCACATCAAAATCATCGGAGACATGCCAATCTATGTTTCTGCTGATAGCGTTGAAGTTTGGACAAAACCCCAACTATTCAAATTAGACAGTGAACGCAAGCCGCTTTATGTAGCAGGTGTACCAGCTGATAACTTCTCGGCAGATGGGCAATTATGGGGAAATCCTATTTACGATTGGCCAGAACATGAAAAAACAGGCTATAACTGGTGGATTTATCGTATCCATGAAAGTTTCAAACTTTATGATGTCCTTCGGATTGACCATTTCAAAGGTTTCTCAGACTTCTGGCAAGTTGATGGTAAGGCAGAGGTGGCAAAAGTTGGAACTTGGGAACCAGGTCCTGGCTACAATCTCTTCAAGGCTGTCAAAGAAACACTTGGAGACCTTCCAATCATTGCAGAAGACCTTGGAAACATTGACGCTAAAGCTCGCAAATTGCTTGCAGATTGTGGCTATCCTGGCATGAAAATCTTAGAATTTGGTTTCTTTGATGTAACAGGTAAGAGTATTGATGCTCCACACCGTTGCATTCCAAATTCAGTTGCCTACACTGGAACTCACGATAATGAGGTTGTCAACGGCTGGTACAACAATCTTGATCCAGAACAACAAGAATACGTGGACGCCTACAGCAACCGTAAGCCGATTGAAAAAGTTAGCCAAGCTATGCTCCGTATGCTGTTTGCAACAGTGAGTGATACAGCTATTGCAACCATGCAAGATGTCCTAGACTTGGGTGAAGAAAGTCGAATGAATATGCCGTCAACTATCGGTGGAAACTGGGAATGGCGCATGAAAGCTGAAGACTTGACCCAAGAACGCAAAGACTTCTTGACAAAAATGACATTACTATACCAACGAGGAAATGAAAACCATGACTAAATTTACAACATTTGCAGAAACAAACACTTCGAAAAAATTAGCTGATTTGACAAATGAAGAAATCTATCTTCAATTGTTAAACTACGTAAAAGAAGCTGCAGCTACAAAACCAAAAAACACAGGAAAACGTAAAGTTTACTATATCTCAGCTGAGTTCCTTATCGGTAAACTCTTGTCAAACAACTTGATCAACTTGGGTGTTTATAAAGACGTTCAAGCAGAATTAGCAGCAGCTGGTAAATCATTGGCTCAAGTTGAAGACGTTGAACCAGAACCATCACTTGGTAACGGTGGTTTGGGACGTCTAGCTTCATGTTTCGTTGATTCTATGTCAACACTTGCTATCAACGGTGAAGGTGTTGGTCTGAACTACCACTGTGGTCTTTTCCGCCAAGTATTTAAGAAAAATGAGCAAGAAGCAGAGCCAAACTTCTGGATTGAAAATGATTCTTGGTTGATTCCAACAACTATCAGCTATGATGTTCCATTCAAAAACTTCACTTTGAAATCAAAATTGGATCGTCTTGATATTCTTGGCTATAAAAAAGAGACTAAGAACTACCTCAATTTGTTTGATATTGAGTCAGTAAACTATGACTTGATTACAGATGGTATTTCATTTGACAAGACTGATATTAAAGAAAACTTGACACTCTTCTTGTACCCAGATGATTCTGATAAGAACGGTGAATTGCTCCGTATCTACCAACAATACTTCATGGTATCAAATGCTGCTCAACTTTTGATTGATGAAGCAATTGAGCGCGGTTCAAACTTGCATGACTTGGCTGACTACGCTTATGTGCAAATCAACGATACTCACCCATCAATGGTGATTCCTGAGTTGATCCGTCTTTTAACTGAAAAACATGGTATTGAATTTGCGGAAGCAGTTGCCATCGTTAAGAATATGACTGGTTACACAAACCACACTATCTTAGCGGAAGCGCTTGAAAAATGGCCACTTGAGTTCCTTGAAGAAGTGGTGCCGCACTTGGTTGATATTATCAAAGAATTGGATGCCCTTATTCGTGCAGAAATTAAAGACCCAGCAGTCCAAATCATTGATGAATCAGGTCGTGTACACATGGCTCACATGGATATCCACTTCTCTAACTCAGTGAACGGTGTAGCTGCGCTTCACACAGAAATCCTCAAAAACTCTGAATTGAAAGCTTTCTACGAGCTTTACCCAGAAAAATTCAACAATAAGACAAACGGTATCACTTTCCGCCGTTGGTTGGAATTTGCCAACCAAGACCTCGCTGACTACATCAAAGAATTGATTGGCGATGAGTACTTGACAGATGCTACTAAACTTGAAAAATTGCTTGCCTTTGCTGATGACAAGGAAGTTCATGCTAAGTTGGCTGAAATCAAGTTCAACAATAAGTTGGCTCTCAAACGTTACCTTAAAGACAACAAAGGTATCGAACTGGATGAAAATTCTATTATTGATACACAAATCAAACGTTTCCACGAGTACAAACGCCAACAAATGAATGCTTTGTATGTTATCCATAAATACCTTGAAATCAAGAATGGTAACCTTCCAAAACGTAAAATCACTGTTATCTTCGGTGGTAAAGCGGCACCTGCCTACATCATTGCACAAGACATCATTCACTTGATTCTTTGCTTGTCAGAGTTGATCAACAATGACCCAGAAGTAAATAAATACCTCAATGTTCACTTGGTAGAAAACTACAATGTGACAGTTGCTGAGAAACTCATCCCTGCAACAGATATTTCTGAGCAAATCTCATTGGCTTCTAAAGAAGCGTCAGGTACTGGTAACATGAAATTCATGTTGAACGGTGCATTGACACTCGGTACCATGGACGGTGCCAACGTTGAGATTGCTGAGTTGGCTGGCATGGACAACATCTATACATTTGGTAAGGATTCAGATACCATTATCGACTTGTACGACAAGGCTGGTTACGTATCTGCGGACTACTACAATGGTGATGCCAACATCAAACGTGCGGTTGACTTTATCGTTAGCGATGAGGTAAAAGCACTTGGTAACGAAGAACGCCTTGCACGCTTGCACCATGAATTGATTTCGAAAGACTGGTTCATGACCTTGATTGACTTGGCTGAATACATCGAAGTAAAAGAACAAGTCTTTGCAGATTACGAAGATCAAGATTCATGGAACAAGAAAGTTGTTCATAACATTGCTAAAGCTGGATTCTTCTCTTCAGACCGTACCATTGAACAGTACAACCAAGACATCTGGCACAGTAACTAATTGAATTCCAACAATTAGTAGGAAAGTTGATTGAACCACTCCAAAACTTATCAGATCAATACTTCCTATGTGTTGAAGAATAAAAAACTATCAGTTTTTACCATTATTGGTGCTCTCCTTAGTATATAAATGCAAAGAATGTCTCTGCAAAAAAGCGGAGACATTCTTTTTATAACTATAAAATTCTAGAAGTTTTGTACACTTGGTCGAAAAAATCGAAAGTTTCCTTTTACCGTTTCGCCATAGAAACAAAGCTTACCTTATCAGGTCGATAGCTAATTGTTCCATACTGGAAAGCTTGACCATTTGAAAGATAGGTGATACTAGTGACCACGACGACCATATCATAGTCTCCTAAGTCCATCAATTGTTTTTCTTCTTCGTTTGCAAAACGGAAGGAGATTTCACGTCTGGAATGAGAAATTGTTAAATGGAGTTCTTCTTCTAAGTAGCGGTAAATAGAGCTTTCGGCAATTTCTTTGCTGAGATAAGGGACGACCCTACGGTCAAAATAGGAAATGTCATATTCCAATCGCTCACCGTCAATTGTCCGTACCCGACTCACTCGATAGAAATCTACCTTATCATCAACTTCGAAAGTTGACATTAAGTCTTCCTGACCTTGAATAATATAAAGCGAAGTAAGTTGGGTCTGGATTTGGTGCTGTGATCTTTTGTTCAATTCGCCCGCTGTTTTAATTTCAGAAAGATACTGGTCCTTCATTAGACCATGTTCGATAACAATAGAAGATTTCCCCTGTTTCTTTTGAATATAACCATCCATTTCAAGAAGAGATAGTGCTTTGCGAATGGTGTCCTTGGAGTAGGAATACACTTCCATTAATTCATTTTCTGTCGGTAGAGCCTGTCCAGTTGACCAAACCTGCTCTTCAATTTTTTTCTTAATATCTTGATAAACTTTTTTATACTTACTCATAGTTTCCTGTCTTTCTACCCATTAGTGTATCATAAAAGAGCCAGAAAGGGGCAATACATCTATTTTATTTAGTAGAACACACAACTTTTACGTAAAAGTTTAAAATATTACGGAAAAGCTATTGACTAATGCAAACGTTTACGTTATACTATTTCTATAAAAAGAAAACGGTTACGCATTTTCAGAGAGAGGGGGAGCAATGAAATTACTAACAATTAATGTCCATGCCTGGTTAGAAGAAAGGCAGGATGAAAAACTAGATGTTTTAGCCCAAACAATAGCTGAAAAGGCTTATGATGTCATCGCTCTTCAAGAAGTCAATCAGCTCATAACTGCTGATTTGGTAACGAAAGACTTGAAGGCGGATAATTATGGCTTGATTTTATTAGAAAAATTAAGAGCCTTAGGACAATTTGACTATTCATATTATTGGAGCAACTCACATATCGGCTACGATAAGTACGAAGAAGGGATTGCCTTTCTTACCAAGTTGCCAGTTTATGAAGTGGATCCATTTTATTGTAGTCAGAATAAATCTGTTGATTCCATCCTATCACGAAAAATTATGGGCTTGACGGTCTTCTATCAAGACCAGTTGATCGACCTGTATTCTTGTCACATCAATCTTCCAGGGAGTGAAGAGGAAGACCAGCTTGATAACATTCGTACGATTGTGGAACGGACTGGCAATAGACGTTTTAAGATTCTCATGGGAGATTTTAATACCGATGCCTTCTCAGATCGAGAGGCCTACGAAGCGATTACAGAGCTTGGGCTTTATGATTCATACAATCTAGCGATGGAAAAAGACCAGGGGATTACGGTTGAAAAGGCTATCGATGGCTGGGCTGGTCACAGTCAGGAAAAACGATTGGATTACATTTTCTTAAATCAGAAAAAGGAAGTTTTATCCAGCTTAGTGATTTTCAATGGAGAGAATCGTCCGATTATTTCAGACCATTTTGGTGTGGAAGTTGAAATTAATGTATAAAATGGCACAGAGCCAAAAAATAAAGGAGAAAAAATGAAAAAATTTCTTAGTTTCGAATTTTGGCAAAAATTCGGTAAGTGTTTAATGGTCGTGATTGCAGTTATGCCTGCAGCAGGTCTTATGGTTTCTATCGGAAACTCTATTCCGTTAATCAGCTCAGAATCAGAACTCTTGATTCGTATTGGGAATATTATCGCCCAAATCGGTTGGGGGATTATCGGAAACCTTCACTTGCTCTTTGCCTTGGCTATCGGTGGTAGCTGGGCTAAGGAAAAAGCTGGCGGTGCTTTCTCGGCAGGTCTTGCTTTTATCTTGATTAACTTGATTACAGGTCACTTCTTTGGTGTGACGACTGACATGCTTGCAGATGCAGCGGCAACCGTAACTACTGTTTTTGGAACAGAGATTCCAGTTTCAGGCTACTTCGTCAATATCTTGGGTCAACCTGCTCTGAACATGGGTGTCTTCGTTGGTATCATCGCTGGTTTTGTAGGGGCAACAACCTATAACAAATACTACAATTACCGCAAATTACCTGATGTTTTGACCTTCTTTAACGGTAAACGCTTTGTACCATTTGTAGTTATCTATCGCTCAGTTCTTGTAGCGCTAGGATTAGCTATCTTTTGGCCGGTTGTTCAAACAGGAATCAACAGCTTTGGTAAATGGATTGCAAGCTCACAGGATACAGCACCAATTCTTGCGCCTTTTGTTTATGGTACCTTGGAACGTTTGCTTCTTCCATTTGGTTTGCACCACATGTTGACCATTCCAATGAACTATACGTCACTTGGTGGTACCTATGACATCTTGACAGGTGCACAAGCAGGTACACAAGTATTTGGACAAGATCCGCTCTGGTTGGCTTGGATTACAGACTTGATCAACCTCAAAGACGCTGGTGATATGGCTCAGTACAATGACCTTCTTGCAAACATTACTCCAGCCCGTTTCAAAGTTGGTCAAATGATTGGTTCATCAGGGATTTTGATGGGATTGACTTACGCTATGTACCGCAATGTGGATGAAGATAAAAAACATAAGTACAAAGGTATGTTTATTTCATCAGCACTTGCCGTATTCTTGACAGGTGTAACAGAACCAATTGAGTTTATGTTCATGTTTGCAGCAATGCCACTTTATGTCGTTTATGCTTTTGTACAAGGTGCGGCTTTTGCCATGGCTGACGTTGTCAACTTGCGTATGCACTCATTTGGTAATATCGAATTCCTTACACGTACACCGATGGCGATTAAAGCTGGTATCGGTATGGATGTTATTAACTTCATCTGGGTAACAGCCCTCTTTGCGGTTGGTATGTACTTCATTGCCAACTTTATGATTAAGAAATTCAACCTAGCAACAGCTGGACGCAATGGTAACTATGATACAGAAACAACAGATGTGGTTTCGAACTCAAACGTAGATACTGCAGACGCCAATTCACAAGTAGTTCAAATCATCAACTTGCTTGGTGGTCGTGATAATATCGCAGATGTGGATGCTTGCATGACTCGCCTTCGCGTTAGTGTTAAAGATGTGGCACAGGTTGGAGATGAAAATGCTTGGAAACAGGCTGGTGCTATGGGCTTGATTATCAAAGACTCAGGTGTTCAAGCAGTCTATGGACCAAAAGCGGATGTTCTCAAATCAGACATTCAAGACTTGCTAGAATCAGGTGTAGCTATTCCTCGTACGGAAATTGTTGCGACAGAAGAAGTTGCTCCTGAGACTCAGTTTAAAGGTGTGACGGAGACAGTTTACTCTGTTGCTGAAGGGCAAGCTATTGGCATTACAGAAGTAAAAGACCCAGTCTTCTCACAAAAAATGATGGGCGACGGTTATGCAGTTGAACCTAGCTCCGGCAATGTCTACGCACCAGTTTCAGGTATTGTAACTAGTGTCTTCCCAACTAAACACGCTGTCGGTATTTTGTCTGACAAGGGTGTAGAAGTCTTGGTGCACGTCGGCCTAGATACGGTTGCGCTAAACGGTGCTCCATTCTCAGCTAAGGTAACAGATGGCCAACGCGTTGAAGCAGGAGACTTGCTCCTTGTTGCAGACCTTGAAGCTATTCGCTCAGCAGGACGTGAAACAACCATCGTCGTTGCTTTCACAAACACAGCAGAAATCAAATCTGTCAGCCTTGAAAATCTTGGACAGGTCAGTCAAGATAGCCAAGTTGCGACAGTTGAGTTGTAAAAAGTAAAAGACAAGTTCATCAGAGCTTGTCTTTTGCCTTTAAAAATCTTCTCAATCCTTTCCATTTATGGTATAATAAAGCGATTTTATAAAATGTAGGAGGTTCCCCATGGGACGTAAATGGGCCAATATTGTAGCCAAGAAAACCGCAAAAGACGGTGCTAACTCAAAAGTTTACGCCAAATTTGGTGTTGAAATCTATGTAGCAGCGAAAAAGGGTGACCCAGATCCAGAAACAAACTCAGCGCTGAAATTCGTTATCGACCGTGCTAAGCAAGCGCAGGTTCCAAAACACATCATTGATAAAGCCATTGACAAGGCAAAAGGAAACACGGACGAAACCTTCGTGGAAGGTCGTTACGAAGGCTTTGGACCAAATGGTTCTATGATTATCGTTGATACCTTGACATCAAACGTAAACCGTACCGCAGCCAATGTTCGCTCTGCCTTTGGTAAAAACGGTGGAAACATGGGTGCATCTGGTTCCGTATCATTCATGTTTGATAAAAAAGGTGTGGTTGTATTTGCAGGTGATGATGCGGATGCCATCTTCGAATTGCTCCTTGAAGCAGATGTCGAAGTCGATGATGTAGAAGCAGAAGACGGCACAATCACTGTCTATACAGCCCCAACTGATCTGCACAAGGCAATCGTGGCACTTAAAGAATCAGGAATCCAAGAGTTCAACGTCACTGAACTTGAAATGATCCCGCAATCAGAAGTATCACTTGAAGGCGATGACCTCGCAACATTTGAAAAACTCTACGACGCCCTCGAAGACGACGAAGACGTCCAAAAAATCTACACGAATGTAGATGGCTTCTAATAAAAATGACTGTCCGGGGGACAGTCATTTTTATTAGAAGGTTGGAGATGAGAACCAGCGACAGCTGGTTTTCTTTTTATCTAAAAATAGAGTAGCACTTTTTTTATATTAAAAGGTTGGAAATAGAAATCGTCGGCAGACGATTCTCATTGCACGTAGGATGTCCTAAAAGGTTGGAGATTGGAACTGCTGCTAGGCAGTTTTCTTTGTATCCAATTGCTCAAAGACGATAGTTGGTTGGAACTAGAGAGTGGGGGATTTTATCTTAAGTTCGAAGAAGGTACGATGGAAAAATTTTCGGTGGCTGATAGTAGAGTGCTTGACAGATGAGGTATAAGGAAAAACTATAGCCAGGCTTTGGAAATATCTATTTGAATGGTCACGGGTTTTCTGTTATCATAGAACGGTAATAAGATTAGGAGAATATATGTCAAATAATTTACTTGTTTTACAATCAGATTTTGGTTTAGTTGATGGTGCAGTTTCAGCGATGATTGGTGTTGCTCTCCAAGAATCGAGAGATTTAGTTGTTCACCATCTAACACATGATATTACTCCGTACAATATCTTTGAAGGTTCTTATCGCCTCTTTCAAACGGTCGAATACTGGCCGGAAGGGACAACATTTGTTTCGGTTGTTGACCCAGGAGTTGGTTCAAAACGTAAGAGTGTAGTAGCTTTGACCGAACAAAATCACTATATTGTAACGCCAGATAATGGGACGCTATCCTTCATCAAAAAATATGTGGGGATAAAGGCGGTTCGAGAAATTTCAGAGGTGGCCAATCGCCGTGCCAATACAGAACATTCGTACACCTTCCATGGTCGAGATGTTTATGCCTATACGGGAGCTAAATTGGCTTCTGGACACATTAGCTTTGAAGAAGTTGGTCCAGAATTAAGCGTGGATAAGATTGTGGAAATTCCAACAGTCCCAACGGAAGTTGGTCCAGATTATGTAAAAGGCGCAATTGATATTCTAGATGTTCGATTCGGCTCGCTTTGGACCTCGATTACGAGGGAAGAATTTTACACCTTGCAACCGCAGTTTGAAGATCGCTTTGAAGTGACCATATACAATAACGACATGCTTGTGTATCAAAACCAAGTAACCTACGGCAAGTCCTTTGCGGATGTACGCATCGGACAGCCATTGATTTATATCAATTCCCTCTATCGTGTAGGTGTTGCGATTAATCAGGGCTCATTTGCCAAGGCTTATAATGTCGGTGTAGGTCAAAACTGGCATATTAAAATCAAACGTATTAGTAATTAAAGAAATTTTAGGAGATAGTTATGAAAAATAATTCAATCAAAACAGTCGTTGCTACTGGCATCGGCGCAGCCCTCTTTGTGGTTATTGGTTTGCTGATTAGTATTCCAACCTTTGTACCAAATACCTACATTCAATTGCAGTATGCAGTTCAGTCGCTCTTGTCAATTGTTTTTGGACCAATTGTTGGTTTCTTTGTAGGGCTTATTGGTCATGCCTTTATAGACGCACTGCGAGGTGGGTCGCCTTGGTGGTCATGGGTTCTAGCCTCAGCAGTTTTTGGCTTGGTGTTAGGTTTTGCTAGAAATCGTCTGCGTATTCAAGAAGGAATTTTTGACGGAAAAGATATTTTTGCTTTCAATATTTTTCAAGTAGTAGCTAACCTCATTGCTTGGGGAGTCATTGCCCCAGTTTTAGATATTCTTATCTACAGTGAGGCGGCGAATAAGGTCTTTGCACAGGGACTTGTAGCAGGTATTACAAACAGTATTACAGTTGCTATTGCAGGGACACTCCTTTTGGCTGTTTATGCAAAATCTCAAACGAAGACAGGTAGCTTGTCTAAAGATTAAGTTTTTATTTTCCCTAGAAAAAATTCTAGGGTTTTTAAATACAAAAAAATACATATATGATATAATAATATAAAACAAACAAAAACATGTGTTCAAAGGGAGAAGTATGGTCTGGACAGAAGAAAAGTTGGGACCGATTATTCATTCTATACTCAATCCTGACGAGGAAGTTTTAAGTCTTTATCAATCGAAAACGACGAAATCAATTTATGGATGCATTCTTTGGAATAGTTATTATTATAAGGTTTTCCGAGTTAGTAACCACCCATCACAATCTACATATAAACAGCCAACTTTTTATGATTTCCATGGCGAATTTTATATGAAAGGAGCGATTCGGACCTACCTTTACCACACGAACAGTTGGTATGAACTTAGTAAGCAAGGCTACTACCTTCTTCTCTTTTTTCAAAAGTTATGGGATGAAAAGCAAGAGGTGGAGGCGAGTTGGCAAAATGGTAGGATGCAGATTCGCTTAGTGGTTGAAGAAGAGGAGGGGCAAGTCCATTACCGTTTTCCAGATTATCAGGCAAGGGAGGTTGAACGCCTATTGGTCTCAGGCATGCTGGTGGCCATTCGCTCCTCCAGAAATTTTATTAAGATACGGACGAGTCGTTTTGTTGCACCGTATATAGCTCTAATCAAACAGCGTCAACTTTATCGGAAAAAGCCGAGTAAAGCTATGCTCCAGTGGGAAAAATATCAAAGTCAACTTATTGAAATCCAAAGGACCTATCGGCTAGTGGAGGAAAGTGCTCCGCAAACTTTTTTTGGACACTGGTTGAATAAGGTCCAACTCTATCTCTGCTCTGCCATTTCCAGCTATTGGGAAGAAGTTATTAAAGGAGTGGAGTGGCAGGAGGCAAGAGAAATCAAAGAGCAAAGGAAAATCGAGAAGCCACATAATCCTATTGAAGATAAATGGAAGGAAAATATTGCTAGACGCCATAAGCGAAAAGTGGACCAACTTATCGGACATGATACCTTGGAAAAACTCCGACAACTGAAAATAGAATTAGACGACTAAGAAGTTATAGCGAACCTTCAATAAATGCGGTAGCATGTCATCCATGTTACCGTATTTTTTACATATAAGCACTGAACCTGCGAATATAGGTTCTAAATTTTCAGTTCAGATTTTTGTCTTTTGAGGGGCTAAACGATATAATCGTAAGGTATCATTTATTAGAAATGACAGAGTTTTATCATCTATTGCAAAGATTGAGAAGGAGAAATCATGTCAAAAGACATTCGTGTATTACTTTATTATAAATATGTCCCAATTGAAAATGCGGAAGCCTATGCTGCGGAGCATCTAGCTTTCTGTAAGTCTATCGGACTCAAAGGACGTATTTTGATTGCTGATGAGGGAATCAACGGTACTGTTTCTGGTGACTATGAAACAACTCAAAAGTACATGGACTACGTTCATGCAAACCCATTGTTCAGCGATTTGTGGTTTAAGATTGATGAAGAAAATGAGCAAGCTTTCAAGAAAATGTTTGTTCGTTATAAAAAAGAAATTGTTCACCTTGGTTTGGAAGACAATGACTTTGACAACGATATTGACCCACTTGTAACAACAGGTGCCTACTTGTCACCAAAAGAGTTCAAAGAAGCTCTCTTGGACGAAGATACAGTTGTTTTGGATACACGTAATGACTACGAGTACGACCTTGGGCATTTCCGTGGTGCTATCCGTCCAGACATCCGCAACTTCCGTGAATTGCCACAATGGGTCCGTGATAACAAAGAGAAATTCATGGACAAGCGCGTAGTTGTTTACTGTACTGGTGGTGTTCGCTGTGAGAAATTCTCAGGCTGGATGGTTCGTGAAGGCTACAAGGATGTCGGCCAGCTCCACGGTGGTATCGCAACCTATGGAAAAGACCCAGAAGTTCGTGGCGAATTGTGGGATGGTAAGATGTATGTCTTTGATGAGCGTATCGCAGTTGATGTCAACCATGTAGACCCAGTTGTCGTTGGTAAGGACTGGTTCGATGGTACACCATGTGAGCGCTATGTCAACTGTGGCAATCCATTCTGTAACCGTCGTATCTTGACATCAGAAGAAAACGAGCACAAGTATGTTCGTGGCTGTTCAGCAGAATGCCGTGCCCACGAGCGCAACCGTTACATCACTGAAAACGGCTTGACTCGTCAAGAATGGGCAGAACGCTTGGAAGCGATTGGGGAAACTCTGACTCCAGCAAATGCTTAGTAATACCAAAATTGCATTGAAAAATCAGTGCAATTTTTTTGTGCAATCAGAATTCTTTATATTTTTCAGTCCATTCTATACGAAGCCTATCAATTAGAAAAGAGAAGGAGATGAAGTCTTGATTTCGCTTAATGTGGCGAGTAGGGAAGAAGTAGATAGACTTATCGAGCGTGTTGAAGCAAATGGTGGGCAAATTGCAGATCGCTTGACAGATGCCACAGCTTTTATAGAGCAAGTTTTACGGGCCTTGATGGGCATTATTTTAATGTGATTGTGAGGTAAGAAGGTAGAATTCATCTGCTCTAGAATCATGGATGAAGGTATTTGAAAAGGGAGAAACTGATGATTCTTCCTTTTTTTCAGAGTCAATTTACGCTATAATAGTCCTATGAAAAAAATCATTGAGTTTAAAGATTTTACATTTAGATACCAAGCGCAACAGGAACCCACTTTAAAAGATGTTCAGTTAACGATTTATCAGGGAGAGAAAGTTCTGATTATTGGTCCATCTGGTTCAGGAAAGTCGACGATTGGACAATGTCTTAATGGTATTATTCCCAATATTTACAAGGGAGAACATAGCGGAAGTTTACTATTGGATGGTCAGGAAGCTTTTAATCTTTCAGTTTATGATAAGTCCTTGCTCGTATCAACGGTTCTTCAAGATACAGATGGTCAATTCATTGGCTTATCAGTTGCCGAGGACCTAGCTTTTGCTTTGGAAAACGACATGGAAAGCCATGGGGTGATGAAGCAAAAAGTAGGGGATTGGGCAGAAAGACTGTCTTTGACCGATTTGCTGGCACATCGACCACAAGATTTATCTGGAGGTCAAAAGCAACGTGTCAGTCTGGGCGGGGTTCTTATTGATGAGAGTCCTATTTTGTTGTTTGATGAGCCACTTGCTAATTTAGATCCCAAATCGGGCCAAGATACGATTGATTTGATTGACCGTCTGCACAAGCAAGAAGGGACCACAACCATTATTATCGAACACCGTTTAGAGGACGTACTGTATCGTCAGGTGGACCGAGTTGTATTGATTAATGACGGTCGGATTTTGTTCAATGGAGGACCTGATGATTTATTACGTACCTCATTGTTACAGGAAAACGGCATCCGTGAACCCTTATATCTATCGACTCTTCGCGCCTTAGGATATCCGATTGCGCAGGCAGAACACCTCTCCTCAGTTTGGGAAATTGATATTGAGGCTTTGAATATAGCATCCCTACCAACCCTACACTTTGAAAATGGAGAGAAAGAGGCTTTGTTAGAAGTCAAGCATCTTCATTTTTCCTATCCTAATAAACAAGTTCTTACAGACATTCAACTGACGATTCATAAGGGGGAACGTCTAGCTATTGTTGGAAAAAATGGTGCTGGGAAATCTACTTTAGCCAAGGTGCTTTGTGGTTTTATTCAGGGTGAAGGTGAGATTCTCTGGAAGGGGCAGTCAATCAAAGAAGATTCTGTTAAAGAGCGAGCAGAACGGATTGGTTATGTTCTTCAGAATCCCAACCAAATGATTAGCCAAACGATGATCTTTGATGAGGTTGCCCTTGGTTTGCGCATGCGAGGGGTGACAGAAGAAGAAATCGAACACCGAGTTCACCATATCTTGAAGGTATGTGGCCTGTATCCGTTTCGTAATTGGCCGATTTCGGCACTTTCGTATGGGCAGAAAAAACGGGTAACGATAGCATCTATCTTGGTTCTCAATCCAGAAATTATTTTGTTAGATGAGCCAACAGCAGGACAAGATCAACGGCATTATCGGGAAATGATGGAGTTTTTGGATCAATTAAATGCTCAAGGGCACACCATTGTCATGATTACCCATGACATGCAACTCATGCTAGATTATTCAGATAGAGCTGTTGTTGTGGTGGATGGGCAGATTATTGAAGATGCCAGTCCAACAGAAATTTTATCTGATGATACGGTGATTGAGCGAGCCAATTTAAAAGAAACATCAATTTTTCACTTGGCGGAGAGGTTGGGAGTTAATCCCTTAGCATTAACTACGTTTTATATGCAGGAAGAAAGGAGAGGAAGATGAGTCGACAAAAACTAATTGGTTACCATCCAGGAACTGGCTTTATTCATAGTTTATCGGCTGTCAGTAAATTACTCTTTTTTCTCATAGTTTCCATTCTTGCTATGATTACTTACGATACCCGCTTGATTCTTTTTATCGCAGTATTTTCTCTAGCCTTGTTCAAAATGTCAGGGATTCGTTATAAAGAAATCTCTCTTGTTTTAATTCTGACGATCATTTTTGCTGCAATGAATGCCTTGATGGTTCACTTGTTTGCACCACGGTATGGAGTGGAACTTTACGGAGCAGACACTCCCTTGCTATCAGGTCTGGGAGTTTATTCCTTGACGAGTCAGCAAGCATTTTATCTGGTAAATCTTCTCTTGAAGTATTTTTGTACAGTTCCTTTAGCGATTATCTTTCTCATGACCACTCATCCTAGCCAGTTTGCTTCCAGCTTGAATCAAATTGGGGTATCCTACAAAGTTGCTTACGCAGTCAGTTTGACCATGCGTTATATTCCAGATATTCAAGAAGAGTTTTATACGATTCGAATGTCTCAAGAAGCGCGTGGTTTGGAATTGTCCAGGAAAGGAAAATTGATGGAGCGTATAAAAGGGAATCTATCCCTTGTCATTCCTCTGATTTTCAGCTCCTTGGAGAGGATTGATACGATTTCAACGGCTATGGAATTGCGGCGTTTTGGAAAGAATAAAAAAAGAACATGGTATACCCAACAGCCTCTACAGAGAATAGATTACGCTGTCTTGCTATTTATTCTTGCTCTAGTAGTCGTGACAATCTATCTATTTTTTGTTAATCAGGGTCGATTCTATAATCCGTGGCGATGATTATTGAGTTTATTGGGCTGATTAACCCTTTATCGTTGACATTTAGGAAATATACTGTTACAGTAGGGAATGTAAATAAGTTTAGAGTTTAAGTATCAGTTTCATCTTTTGTTTTTCCTCTTGATAAGTTTTACAAATAAATAAAAAGAGGTAACACAAATGGTACAAGGTACAGTTAAATGGTTTAATGCAGAAAAGGGATTTGGTTTTATTGCTCAAGAAAACGGTCCAGATGTATTTGCACACTTTTCTGAAATTCAGTCTAATGGTTTTAAATCTTTGGAAGATGGTCAAAAAGTGACATTTGAAGTGGAGCAAGGCCAACGTGGTCTTCAAGCAACCAATATTACAAAAATTGGATAATAAAAGAGCGGGTTTCTTAGTGATATACTCCCCTTATAGTGGACAGTGAAAAAACAAAAATTTTCACTAGAAACTATAAAGGGAGTTTTATTATGTCCAAAAGAAGTCCAAAGTCTGTCTCTGAGAAACTAGAAATTGTTCTACTCC
>NZ_JAOTGI010000015.1:0-44449 GCF_044427255.1 Streptococcus sp. 2021WUSS126
GAGAGTTAAGTGTTTGTTTTTCATTGTCGGTTACCAACTTGTCCCATAGTAAGTTCTACCTTATTTCTTTGTCTCATTCTAGTTTCCAGTTTTTAAGACAGACTAGAACTTACTTTGGGAATTTACTTCTTTCAAAAAATAAAAAAAGTAAAGTAAAATAGCTTGACGGAGACTAGTAGATTTGATAAAATGGTAGACGGTATTGTTTACCCCATTTGAAAGGCCCCGGAACCTTCCAAATACCCGCGGACCGGAACATCCGCCCAGTAAACAAAAACGATTCGTATAGGAGAAATCATGAACAAAACAACATTTATGGCTAAACCAGGCCAAGTTGAACGTAAATGGTATGTAGTAGACGCTACTGATGTACCTCTTGGACGCCTTTCAGCAGTAGTTGCTAGCGTTCTTCGCGGTAAAAACAAACCAACTTTCACACCTCACACTGATACTGGTGACTTCGTTATCGTTATCAACGCTGATAAAGTGAAATTGACTGGTAAAAAAGCAACTGATAAAATCTACTACACTCACTCAAACCACCCAGGCGGATTGAAATCAATCTCAGCTGGTGAATTGCGTTCTAAAAACGCTGTTCGTTTGATTGAAAAATCAGTTAAAGGTATGCTTCCACACAACACACTTGGTCGTGCACAAGGCATGAAATTGAAAGTGTTTGTAGGTGCTGAGCACACTCACGCTGCACAACAACCAGAAGTACTTGATATTTCAGGTCTTATCTAAGGGAAAGGACGTAATCTAAATGGCACAAGCACAATACACAGGTACTGGTCGTCGTAAAAACGCGGTTGCACGCGTACGTTTGGTCCCAGGTACTGGTAAAATCACAGTAAACAAAAAAGATGTAGAAGAGTACATCCCACACGCTGACCTTCGTTTGGTTATCAACCAGCCATTCGCAGTAACTTCAACACAAGGTTCATACGACGTTTTCGTTAACGTGAACGGTGGTGGTTACGGTGGTCAATCAGGTGCGATCCGTCACGGTATCGCGCGTGCATTGCTTCAAGTAGACCCAGACTTCCGCGATTCATTGAAACGCGCAGGCCTTCTTACACGTGACGCTCGTATGGTTGAACGTAAGAAACCAGGTCTTAAGAAAGCACGTAAAGCTTCACAATTCAGTAAACGTTAATTATCAGCGATATATCAACGTTTCAAAGCACTCAAGAGTTTACCTCATGGGTGCTTTTTTCGTGTTTTTTTGAAAAGTTCACCTCAAAATTTACCTCATTTTTACCTTATGGCTTCAGAGAGTTTAAAGCAAATTCTCCGACTGCCATGGGAATGACATTTGAAGTATTGACATAAATTTGAGTTGTAGCTGTATCGCTGTGGGTCAGAGCCTCTGAAATAGCTTCTAAACTCATTCCCGCCTGTCTGGCAAGTGTTGCCCCTGTGTGTCGGAGTTTATGAGGTGTAGCGTGTGTCAGATGTGAGTGACGATTTTTAACTGTTCGCATCTTATTGTTTAGATAATCTGCGTGCAGGGGTTTATTTACGTTTCCTTTGGTATCTATATAAGTGAAGACGAACTGTTCAGGATTAGTAATGATTCCAAGCTTTGCAAGTTCCTGTTTTTGTTGTGTTTTCCAAGCTTGGAGAAGTTGAAGCAAGTCGGTTGAAATAGCAAAGATTGTTTTCTTGTTCCCTTTGGTTGATTTCACATCTCCATACCTATCTAGTGCTTGGAGTAATTGAATTTGGGATTTTTCAAAATTAATGTGTTTCCACTGCAAAGCATAAGATTCAGATTTTCGGTCTCCTAAAAAGAAGGTAAGATAAAATAGAACGTAGTCCTTAAGTGAAATTTTTCCGCTAGCCAAATCATCTTGGAAGGCTGAGAACCATTCCTGTAACTGCTCATGTGTTAGGTAGAGGTCTTCATCTCGCCTAGCTTCTGCCAACTGGATTTTCTTAGTTGATTTGATACGACGTAAGGTTTTAGCGATTTTATTTGATTCTATGTACTCTAATTCTTCTGCCCAATCAAAGATGGATATGACATAGCTTCGTAAAGTTTTGAAGTTTGCATATTCACTGGCTTTTGCTGTCATTAAATTTAGAATAACCTGCTTGTTCTGATTGAGAAATTGAATAGTATAATTACCTAACATAGGTAAAATATGTTTTCTGAAACAAGTTTTTGTATTAGCTACCGTTGATTTGCTAGGTGGTTTAGTTGTTGAAGTAGTCTGTCCTGCTTTGTAGGCTTTCCACCAGATAGATTCGTAGAAATCTTTGAATAGAATGTCTCCCTTACCTATCCCTGTAAACTCGTTGTTCTCAATCTGATTGATTTTTGTTAAAAGGTCTATCTCTGCTTGCCGTGCCTCCTTTCTGGTCTTGAAGCGTTTATCAAAATAGTTATTATTGACGATACCAAGTGGCATCCGTGCTTCCGTTGGAATATACACTTTTAAGCGATATGTTCCATTTTTTGTCTTAGTGATAGTCATGATATTCTCCTTTATGTCGAACCAGAAAATATCATGACCATTATAAAACAAAAATGTGGATATTTCTAGTTTTGTGAAAGTAGCCATGAGTCGATGGCTTGTTTGCTGAAACGAACTGTTTTTCCTATTTTAATAGATGGAAGCCCCTGTTGAATCCAAGAATCAAGTGTATTGTTAGAAATACCTAAATAGTTGCATGCTTGTTTCTTGTTTAGATAGAGGTTGTTAAGACCATTTTGTACTAACTGTTGCTCAATTTCTTTTTGAATAAGATTGGATAGTAGTGTTTGAATTTGATGAATTTGTTCATCAGGTAAGATAACTTGCATTTTAGACCTCCTGTTTCCCGAATCCAGAATGTCGCCGTGAATCAAGATATTTGGCAAAGAAATAAGTCTTATCTATAATGAGTGCTAGGAGCACTGGGTCTTCATCCCGCGCATATTTAACAAGGTTATTGAACTCAGTAAAGTTATAATCCTCAATAATGTCAATGACAGTTGAGAGAAATTCATCGTTGTTATTGCTACGTAAGAATTTATCCAATTCAAAGCCGCATCCTGATTCAATATCTTCAATATTATAGAGCGTTTTTTCAGGATTTTCCGCATGAATAAAATAGTCGTACATACCTTTAGGAGACATAATAACCTCGACATGAGCAGGGGTATTTAATTTTTCAGTAAGTAGCTCAGATACTTGGCTGTAGCTTTTGAGTGATTCAAAAAAGAGAGCACCATGTTTATGTGTTTTTTTGCACTCTCCTGTTTTTTTGTTGACATCTCTGTTATGCCATGGGCTGAGTATAAAGGGGATGTGTAGTTCTTCGAGTATGTCCAAATAGTTGTCAGGAACACTATCCTGATAAATCAGGAATGCCCATTTGTTAGAGCGTTTTTCTTTTACCACAGGCTGTTACCTCTTTTCTATATTCTTATCTATAAGGGAGAATTTAGTGATGTTTCTGGTATTTTTATCTCAAAATTTTGATTATTGATTATTGATGTAATGGGGGGTCGTAGTAGCCCCCATTACATCGCGTGATTAGATACCTTGAAGAATCAGAGCTTTTGGCTTTCACTACGTGAGCCAAGCACTGCTTCTTCTTTTATCGTCTTGTGCCTATGTACCAGAGTTTATTTCCTTCTCTGATTGAAGAAGAGAAATAATAGTCAGGATTTTGTCCAGAGATTTCTTCTTTAACATGCCCTTCCATATCTCGTAAAAGTTTTTGAGCTTGTTGGGTTCTGGGATATTTGATAAAGACTGACAAGGTATCTCGCCGAATATCTACGGTACAGCTAGAGATAGCGTGATTGAAGTTTTTAAGAATCGGATTGAACTTTGTAACAGTTGTCTGATTATCAATAGAGTTAATTGATTCCGACATTTCATCTTGTTTCAAAAACTGTCTTAATCGAATTGTTTGATAGATGGATTTAAAATAGTTCAAAATAGAATCCTTTGTGAAGCGTTGAAATAGTTCTGTGCAAATCGACAGCACCAAAATTGATGTTAGGGTCAGAGTTAATGATTGGACAAAATATGCTATAAAATTTAATTTATCTTGTACAAAACTTATAGAACTCTGTAGACTTTCTATCTCAATATTTCCAAGCTGATTTTCTAGAAGTAGAAGTGCAAATTTGAGAAGAAGTAAGAGTAAAATCAGGATGATGAGATTGATATTCAGATTGTAAGTCTTTTGAAAAAAACTCTTTTTCATGTCATAAAATACCTTTCTTGGTGTAGTATGTAGGGCAAAGTAACGGAAGAACTTGGTAAGGGTGTTCATTATCAATTACCTGAATCAAACCAGTACCGTGTCCAATTGGAATGACGATACCTTCGGGATTGAGGTCGGGGAAGAGAAATTGCGTACTTTTTTTATTGATATTACCGACTTGGATTAGAACATTTAACTGCTCACGAACAGAAACGGGTATCGTATTATGGTCAAACCGCTGACTCACGAGCAATAAGTGGACTTTGGAAGAACGGCCGAGAAGAGCTATGGTAGAAATGAGGGAGAAAAATGATTCTTTGATGGTCTTGTTTACGCCTTCAGAGAGTGCTAGTACTTCATCGATAACGATGGTCAAGTGGTCGAATTGATGGTTAGGATTATTAAGGAGAATCTCCTGTCGCTGTTGAATAAGATTTACACAAGTGCTAAGACTTTCATTGATTTCAGAAACAAAGTCTGATTTTGAGCGATTTTCTTGTGGATAAATAACAGCAATCCCATTTTTACGAGCAAATCTTGTAGGCAAATCACCCTTTGGATCAACTATAATGAGCTCTGAAAAGTTTTTCAATAAACTCAAAAAATAGGTAAGTACATAAGATTTTCCAGAACCTGAGTTTCCAGCAATAGCGATATGAGTAACTTTGTTATAATCGATGATTAGATTTTTCATGATTGGAAGGGCGTTGTTTTTAAGCGATTTTGCGAAATCATCTAAATCTGAGATGATGAGACGCTCAGAGACACCTTTTATCCATGGAAAGAAGAGTCCGCGTTGAACATGGATGTCATCTGTTTTTAGAGGGACAAAGTATGTGGCATTCTGTCTCAGAAGTGTGTAGCGAGGGTATAGAGATGCGCTAGCTATCAAGAAGATTTTGTTATAGAGTTCATCATCTAGGATATAGGCACAAGGAAGCCTAGGGATGAAGATGAAGCCATCCTCTTGAATAACGATATTGAAGCTATTAGTATAGCTCGTCTCCCCCTGCATCAGAGCCCCAAGAGCCATATTTAGGCTCTGGAGCAAGTAAGATTGCAGGACGGTGTCTGCTTTCGTTGCCATTATTTGACCTCCTTTAGACCGTCAGCTTTGAAGTAAACATTGAAGCCGACTTCACAGGCTTGAAGATTTTCAAATTCAATCATTGCCATGTAAGCTGGAAGAGTTACCTTGGATTCAAATTTAACTTGGAAAGGTGGTAATCCCTTTTGTGAGAACCAAGCTTTGTGTGCTATAATCTCTCCTGTTGGTTGACCTTCTTCAAACTTGGTTTGAGGTTCAAGTTCTGTACTCAAGCAGACAATAGCCTGTTTTGGGTCAATGTATTCATTTGCAGTATTGCTTGAATAGCCACCTTTACGATTACGAGTTTTCATAGAATTATACCTACTTTCTAATTTTCTTGTTACTAATCTCATTTTAGGTCTTGAGTATGACCGTGTTAGCTAACTACACTTATATTCTAAATTATTTTATTTAGTCACACTTTCAAGTTTTTTGAAAGTATAGAAGTCAAAGATGTGCTACAAGGGCGACAAATTCAATTAACCATTCAGCTAAGCTTTCAGCGATTTGATAGGATGTTTCTTCTTCAGGAAAATCAGGGAAATAATCATATAAGGCAGTTGTCAAAGTTGAGAGATTCTGTTGAATGTCATTCTCTTTTGCTTGAAAGAGTTGCTTTGTAGAGCTAGAACCACCAGTAAGAATTAGCTCTGTCAATTGGCTAATGAGTAACTCACAGAAGTAAACATTAGGGAAGAAGACGCTTTTTACATTGGTTAGCCCTAGTGTTTCTTGCAGGGCATCCACAGTATCTAAGGTGATGTTACGTTTCCCCTTTAGGATTTGGCTAATTGCAGGGGCAGAAATCAATCGGATGTCATCATCAAAATAGTAAGACACTTCGTTTTGAGGGATTTCTTGTTCAAGTAATTGTTGCTTAATAGCTTCACCGAGCAGTTCACAATATAGAGTTTTAACTTTAGCTTTTAACATTAGATGTCCTTTCCAGTCCTCAGACGGAAAGAAACTTTTATGATATACTGCTACCGATAGTTGCATAAAAAAGCACACCAAAAAACGGATAAACAGATATATGCAAGACTGGACTGTTATTGTCCGAGTCTTCATATTTGTTTCAATCCGTCCATTTGATGCGCATCAACTAGGACTAATATATTTTATTTATGATTCTATTTTAGTGTATTCATAAATAGATTTGGGAAGGAAAAAAGCCTGTCATATCAGGGAAGAGGAAATTTAAATGAAATTTCAATAATGAAATTTCATGTATCTGGTGTATAATAGGAGTATGGAAAGTAAAAATTTTGATTATCAAAAATTAAAAGCTGTACTTGATGAACAGGGAGTTACGATAGAACAATTAGCAAAGATGATAAAAAAAGAAAAAAGGACAGTTGCTAGCTGGCTAAAAGGAACAAATACTCCTCATAAAAGTTCTCTAGACCGTATTCTGAAGTCATTGCATATATCAGAAAGGCGGATTTCAAAAGATGGAGTAGTCTTTTTTGATATTACAGAAGAAAATCAGCAGAGAGCGGAAGAACTCCTTTATAATGTCTTATTACCATTCTTTGCGTATTATGAAGCTAATCAATTAGGGCATGAAGTAATAAAAGAGCAAAAAGCTTTCAATAATAGTGGTGGATACGACGGGAAGAGCGTTCAATTTATGAAGCCCGATTTTATAAAGCCAAGTTTAATAAATGAGATGACAAATATTATAGAATCAATGGAACGGTTTACCAAGAGGAGTGAGTTTCCATTGAAGCGTATGAAAAACTATGCCTATGGTTTCCTTGAGGATTTTGCTAGAGATATTACATATATTCCTTGCGATTTGAGAGAAAGAGTCAGTTATTTTCAAAATAGGGTAGAGATAGTTCCTGATGATGTTCTAAAGAGTGAATATGCTAGAAGACTACTTAATGAACTTGATGAATATGCTCGAAAAGATAGTCTAATGAGTTGGCAGAGAGAGGGATATCCTAGTTTGAAAATAGAAACGGACTATAATATTTTGGAATTTACAAAAAAATTTCCAGCACTGTTAGATGAGGAGATTTTTCAAATATGTGTAGACATTCTTAATGAAGATAAGTACGGTTCATATTCGTTCATCCTTAGACAGATGTTAAATGATTCTTTAATTATATTGACTTCAATATTATTTGGAGAACAAGAAAACCCCTCTAAAAATCAGAGGGGTTCAGACTAAAGACAAACTTAATCTTGTAGGTTTGTCTTTTTGATTTCTCTTATAATTGTATATTTTATGTTATTCTCTCTTCAATTTAACAGTTCCGAAGCCATCTCCACTTACAGTCAAAGTGTTTCCTGAAAGAGAATATTCAAGCTCTTCTCCTTCCACGTTAAATGTTTTATTCTCTTTGTCCACAGTAAAATCTGTACTAATGTTGTCTACTCCCAAAAGGGAACCTGAGCCATCGCCTGCTTCAATACTAAGTGAACCATCTTGACCGTCAATTATAATCGTCATGCTACTCCCGTCTTCTTCATAAGTATATGTTCCATCCAAGCTTTGGTTACTAGCAGAACATGCAGTAAGGAACAATACGGCTATAAGTGTCAATAAAAGTGCTTTAAATTTTTTCATTATTTTCTCCTCAAAATTATTCTTCATCGTCAAAGCTATCTGAAGTTACTTGAACATTGTCAGGTCTCAAATCGTAGGTGTCATAAACTAGAGTCACATTTTCGTCGTCTTTTTGCTTTGTGACAAATGATGGGAAGCCAATATATTTCACATCATCTACTGATTCTGAAGCAAATTGAGAATAGGCTAAATGTGCAGAGAAAGATCCTTCCTTAATAATATATGTATAATCAATAACATTATCATAGCTAAGTTTTTTGATAGGAATTGTTAGAGTTTCCTCTAGTGTTTCCGCTAAGTCCTCATCAGGTAAAATTTTTAATTGATAATCTGAAGCTACCTTTTGGTTATATTGGTTTTCAATTTCTGTCAACTTGTCTATTGCTGAAGTAGTATCTTTTCCATCAACCAATTGTCTAAGCGCAAGTGATACTTTTTCAAAAATAATTTGTTTATGGGTACTAGCCTTTTCAAATGCTTTAGCTTGTTCAATAATTTCATCATCTGATAAAGTTGAAATGCTTTCAAGAGTAAGTGTATCTGGAATCGTAACATCAATTATTCCATCAGTATTACCATCTTCGGTATCGTATTTCTTGATAATATCAGTTAGCATTTCTTCAGAAATTTTTTCTGCCGTATCTTTTCCATCAAAGCTATCAAAGAAACTTTGAACATTTCCACCAGCCGAGTAAACATTTTTTCCAACATAGTCAGCTTTAAATTGTGCAGAAGAAATGGTTGTTTCAGTATTTGTAGTAGCTTCATAAGAAGTATCATAATAAGTTACTTGATTATCTTCAAAGGCGTATACTCCCTTGATAACTTTTTCTCCGTCGATTTCATACCAGAGCTGGGGAGCTTTTTTGGATTGATTTATATAGTTTCCGATACTGACTTCTTTTGTTTTTTCAGAAGAAGTTTTCTCTTGAGAGTGAGAAGTAGTTGTGGAAGGTTTGCTGGTATTTGAACAGGCTAAGAGAATTGTTGTCGAGGCTAAAAAGGTTACACCTATTAATAGATATTTGTTTCGCTTTTTCATTTTGAAAAGTCTCCTTTAGTATTTTAAGTATTATTATTTTCAAAAATAATACTTAGCTATCTTTTATTTTACCATAAAAACATATCTTGAGTATTGTTTTTTGATAAAAAAATACACTAAAAACCTACAAATAATTTCTAATAAGTCATAGTCTTAGTGTATAGAATTAGAAAAGGGAGCAGTGCTATGTCATTAGGAAAAAGTGTATCTAACCGAATCTATGAATTGAGGATAAAAAAGCAACTAACTCAAGAGATGTTAGCTGATAAGGCGGGGATGGATGTCAATGCTCTTGGTCGAATTGAAAGAGGACAAAATTCTAATATTAAATTGGAAACTCTAAATAAGCTAATTGAAGCCTTAGAGTTAGATTATCAAACGTTCTTTGCATTTACGGATAGTGACAATGAGGTAGCTAAATTAATTGCTAAATTGTCATTAGTGGATGATGAAGAAAAGTATCTTGAAATTTTTAATAAGATATTGGATATTGAATTGAAGTAAGTAGTGAAACTCATAAAAAATAATATTGAAGTGAGGCTAATCATGTGGCAACTAAAAGAAGTTAAAATATCAAGTTTTAAGAATATTAATCATCAAATGGCTGGATTTGATACAATAAGTAATTTTAATATTTTGGTTGGTCAAAACAATATTGGAAAATCTACACTCCTACAAACTTTTGATATATTGGTAAACAAAGAAGAGCGTCAGGTGGGGCTAACAAGTCAAACTAGAATACAGTTTACATTTGTTCCGACAGAAGATGATATAAGACGAGTATTTTCATCAAATATCTCTGGAGGTTACATTGGAGGAAACTATTATGAATTCGGAAGTCAATTTATTGGGAAAAAGGTAACATTTAACTATTCGCCTATTAAGATTGTGGGAGAGGAACAGATTAGCTTGGCGAAGATTGAGAGTGCTTCAACTGTGCTGTTGCAAAAATGTCAAAATGTTGAACAATTTGTTGGATTAGGAGCGAATTATTTATCTAAACTACAACACCAAAAAATAATAAAATTGTCAGCTGACAGAAATCTTGTACCTGAACTTCAGAGTAGTAATAAAATTGTCAAAGAGGATGGGCAAGGTGCAACCAATTTATTAAGACAATATTTGAATGTTGGAAGTCTTCCTAATGAGATAGTTGAGATAGAAATGTTGGATGCCCTTAATCTGATAATGCGACCTGAAAATCAATTTGAAAGAATTATGTGTCAAGAAATTGAGTCAACTGAGAATGATGTGACAATATGGGAAATAATGCTTTTGAATGAAAATGGGAAAATACCAATATCTAGCTCAGGAAGTGGGCTAAGGACGGTACTATTGGTACTAATAAAGTTATTGTTAGAGGTCAGAGAAAGAGGGGTAAGAGTAAACGGGAATGAGTCTAAGGTTGATGAATTCGTATTCGTTTTTGAAGAATTAGAAAACAATTTACACCCAACAATTCAAAGAAATCTTTTTGAATTTTTATATCAATGGTCTATTAATAATAATACTCATATATTTTTAACAACCCATTCTAATGTTCCTTTAAATATGTTTAGTGGGAGACATAATGTAACAATTACTCATATAAAAAAAGAAACCGAAGGAGTAGTAACGAATTCAGCGCTATCATTTATAGAAAATGAAGATATTTTAATGAACTTAGGAGTTAGAGCAAGTGATTTACTACAATCCAATGCTATTATTTGGGTAGAGGGTCCATCAGATAGAATTTATTTGAATAAGTGGATTGAACTTTACTCTAAAGGCGAAATAAAAGAAAATCTACATTATCAAATTTTGTTTTACGGCGGTCGATTACTTTCTCATTTAACTGGAAAGATAGGTGAGGAAAACGAAATGATACAACTTTTTAGAGCTAATAGACATTCAATAATTGTTATAGATAGTGATAAAACAGACTCTAAAAAAAGAATTAATCGTTCAAAAGCTAGAATTAAGAAAGAATTTGAAGAAAATAATTCTTTGGTTTGGGTAACGCAAGGTAAAGAGATAGAAAATTATTTATCGCAAAGATTGATAAAAGAAGTATATAAAGTAGATAAACAAATTGGGCAGTATGAAAAAATTGATGATTTTCTAGATGTTGCCTCGTCAAATAAAAAATTAGGTACTTTTTATGTACGAAATAAAGTAACAGAGTCAATTAAATTGGTGAAATATATGGATGAGACTGATTTTAAAATTCTAGATTTGGAGGAACGTATAAAACAAATTGTTGATTATGTTAGAGTGTGGAATGGTATGGATTAATACACGTTTTCATAGGTGTCATACCAATCGGATTGCTTCGGTAAAAGAAGAATTAACTTAAATGATTCTCATAAAATTTTTCAATACAACAAGAGCATATGTATAAAGCGAAGGATACTGACTAATGAAATATATAAAGTTAAAGACAGGTGTTCCATTTAATATTGATAATTTTGAGGATAGAACGAATAAGAGCTATCCATATTATCAAAACGGGAAAAAGTATGCGTTGTGTCCAAGTTGTGGCTCTTCTGTTCAAATCGTCGGTGGGAAAAATAATCCAACACAAAACAGAGCAAGAAGAATATATGCAGCTCACACACGAAGTGAAATTGATGGATTAGATTTTGATGAAGAATCAAAATTTAACTGTGTAAATTATGAAGGGAATGATAATAACTGGCAAAGGATTTACGAGGTAAGACCTGATACACCAGAGAATCAAGAAATTATAAATTTTATTAACGAACATATTGATGACATAGCTCAAGAAATTGAAAGTATCATCGGTTTTAAGTGTAAGTATGCACGTACGAGAAGCAAACTGTTTGAAGATTTGTATCAATCTTTTATAGATAATGGAGGATTGCATATATCCGATGACCAATTTGTACCTGAATACATACCTAGAATGATTGTACAGAGAGCTAAGCCAGTTAAGTGTTGGGGAGCAATTCCATTGAATGAAACTAGAAATCTAATTGTTCAGAATCAAAATTTTAAAAATTCAATTCAAGAAGGTCAGTTTAAGCCACTGATAGATGTTGAGATTGTCGGGGTACTAGATAATGATATGAATCCTACTAGACTTAATATAAAGTTAATATTTGGAGAAGGTGAGATGAACTTGCATCATGTTCCTGTAAGGATAGTATAGAGATATAGGGAGGAGGAAGCTTATATGGGAAATAATATTGAGGCCTGTATCCGTAGAATAAGAAAATCAATACAAAACGATACATCAGATGACGATATAATTCTTTTTAGGAAAGTCTTTGCGCATACAGAAGAATTGTTAAATAATAACAGGATAGATGAGGCGATAAAATTTCTTGAAGATGAAAGAGAGTTGTTATCGAAATACCCGAAGACTACAAGTGAATTACAGATATTATTAAATCTTTTGGATACCCGAAGAAAAAATTTGTAAAATAAAATACAGGTAAAAAATATCTGCATTTCATTTTTTGAACTTTATTAAACAGTGAAAAATATTATTTTCTTAATTTCAATTTGGATTTTATAGTAAGGTAAACTTTTGTATTTTCTGGTTCGATTTTGCATATTTTGATTGAAAATTTACCTTATTTTGATGAAATTAGTTGAAATTGGATGAAATTTTAAGTTTTGAAAACCTGTGAAAACGTTGATATTAAAAGCTTTTAAAATTAGTTGAAATAAACAATGCTCCAACCAGGTCTTAAGAAAGCACGTAAAGCTAGCCAGTTCTCTAAACGTTAATCCAAACGTTATGTGGACAACATTTGTGCCGACTTTTTGGTTCAAATTGGTTCAAATGTTTACTCGCTTAATGAGTTCAATAAATTTAAGGCATCAGCATCTTGCTGGTGTCTTTTTTCAGGCATCAATTCTAGATAATACTGTTGTGTTGTTAAGATTGAGTTATGACCTAGACGACGAGAAATATAGTCTAGGCTAATATCTTTTGAAAAGAGAAATGAGGCATGCGTGTCACGAAGTCCATGAAATGTCGTTTCTGTTAATCCCAACTGTTTTAACGGCTTTTGAAGTTGACCAGCTTGCTTGAATCCATTCCAATCAAAGATATAGCCTTCTTTTGTTTGTGCAAGTTTTGTCACAGCTTGATAAACATCTTCGTTGATGGAAATATCACGCTTAGAATGTTTGGTTTTAAGCTGGGTATCGTCATTAGTTGGACTAATTGATCGAAGAATTTTGATACCATATTCAAAAATATCTTCTTTTTTAATTCCTAAAAGTTCTCCACGTCTTGCTCCTGTCTCAAGGGCGAGAACAACAAGAACATTAAATTCATCCTCAGTATGACTTAGGCAGTATTGTCTGAGTTTTTTAAATTCTGTGATAGATAGTGGAATATTTCGTTTAGCTTGTTCTTGCCCTTTTGCTTTTAAAAGACGACCAAAGTCATTGCTAATCAAACCACGAGCATACGCATATTTCAATGAACCACGGATTTTAAGAACAAGTTCTTTTACTGTTTTTTTTAGAGTGGGTTTCAGCATATTGGTCGATTTCTTTTGCATGACGAGATCGTCAAGGTGTTTAAGTTGAATACCATCCAAAAGGTCATCAACTACTACGAGAGTTCGTTTATAGTTTATAAAGGTGGCTTCGCGAACGTCATTTTTCTTGACCGTATGGACCCAATTTCTATAAAAATCAGGAAATAGGGTGGATCGTTCGGCAATGTTCTTGCCACGACCTTTTTTAAGTTCCATTTCTAATGTCCAAAGCTCAGCATCTTTCTGTTGCTAAAGGTTTTGGTTTCTCGTTTATATTCTCCTTTCTTATAAAGTGATACAGTTGCACGGTAAGAGTTACCACGTTTTGTTATTGTTGCCATTTTATCAGCCTTTCTATAAAAAATGATTGATAAAATAGACTAGTCACATATAGGATATATGAAAAATCTAATTTTATCAATCATTATCCGTCAATCGCAGTGGCTTTCAATAAATTTAATCAGTTTTGACTTCAAATAGCGCTCTTGTTTTCCCACCATAAAGTATTGAAAGTCTGGGTGGCTTCTGATGTACTTATCAAATGATTTAGGATCTATTCCAAGTAGTTCCGCTGCTTGTTGTCTATTTAACAGAAGAGGAGAATTATTTTGAGGTAACATATAGAATTCCTTTCATTTTCTAGATACAAGTGTTATGCCACATGTGTAATGAATTGAGGATAGATTTTTGAAAAATGTGCAATGTTACCTAGCGTTTCAATAAAATATAAGCGTAGGAACGAGGAAATTCCTCTGGTCTATTGTGTCCCAGAGCCTTTGTCACAATTTTACAAGCTTTTCTGTCGAGTGAGATGCCAACTAACTCTTTACGCAGATGGATAACTTCTTTACGATTTCTAATCTTGGAAATTTCGCGTGCTACACTGCGATAAACACGCTCTGTATACTCAGCACGATACTTATGTGGCTTTAATGCAGTGGGAACTTTCTTTCCATCAAAATCGTCGAGACTTAAATCTTTGGGAACATGAAACACTCTCTTTTCTCCTGCTCGTTGGAAAATAGCGACTAACCACTCTTCCTCCTCTTGACTAGTAGCCATGATTGGAGACCAGCGATCTCTGCGTCCTTTTGTGTGATGTTTACGGCCGTCTAAATTTAAATACCAACGACCATCACGGCCACGTTGCATAGCATCACCAGTGACATGGATCAGTTCACTTTTACGTAAGCCTGTTGCGACAACTACTTTATGCCAGTAGTCGTTATTTTTGTTGGATAAACGATAGTCTATATGTAATACACGATTGTTCATGCGATTTGCACGTGTACGTGGTTGTGTAGCGATGAAATTAGTTGAGGAAACTCCGAGAACTTTGGCCAATGCTGCTTTGTAGGTAGCTTGTGTATATGGACTTAAAGTCTGTGGAATAAGTAAAGGGCAGGAGATTTCGATATTTTCTGCCTATTTTTATTTATTCTACTGATGTTATTATTGAGATAATCTCATTTTTGATGAGATACGTGTTTAGCGTGAGTAAACTATCGTTACTCATCGCTAAACACGTAGGCTTGCACCCCAAAAAGAAAGCTTGATGCTTTCTTTTTTCCTTGCAGTCGGTTCTAACGAACCGATGTTTTGCGAACCGCGCAAAACCTGCTCGCGAAGATTGCTCGCATAATAAAGTTGCAATCATCATATAAACAAATGTTCAAAATTCCAACATCTTCTTGTTGATTTTTGATATAATGTAAAAAAACAACAAAGGATTAAACATGAATAAACGAGAACGACTAGAAGAAATTACACGATTGGTAAATAAAAAAGGTACGGTTCGAATCTCTGAGATTGTGGAATTGCTAAATGTTACTGATATGACTGTTCGACGTGATTTTATAGAGTTGGAAGAGCAAGGGGTCTTAACTAAAATACACGGCGGGGCTAGAAGTAATAAGGCTTTTCAATATCGTGAATATTCTCATTCTGAGAAACACATTCAAAATAAGGAAGCAAAGCAAGAGATAGCAGAAAGAGCTGCACAACTGATAGAAGATGGAGACACGGTATTTTTAGGTCCAGGAACAACAGTGGCCTTTCTAGCTGAAGCCATTAAAAATCCTCGCCTCACTGTCGTCACAAATTGTATGCCTGTTTTTACCATCTTATCACAAAAGAAGACAGAGGATTTTCAAGTCTTTCTCCTGGGGGGAGAATATCGCCAAGTGACAGAATCTTTTGTAGGAGAAATTACCAATACAAGTTTAGAAAAAATGCGATTTAGCAAGATTTTCTTTTCAGGTAACGGACTTAAGGGAACTGATGTCATGACCTCTACCCTAGCCGAAGCCTATACGCAAAATATTGCCATTAAACATTCTTTAGAAAAATATCTACTGCTAGATGCCTCGAAAATTGGAATAGATGATTTTACTTCCTTTTGTGATTTAAATGATGTAACTGCTCTAGTGACAGATATGAATGCAAAGGATGAAAATTACCAATTATTAAGTAACCATATTGAAATTATTTCAACAAAATCATAAAGTATCAAAACCAACAGCAAAATGTTGGTTTTTTGTTTTCATACGAAAAAAATAAACAAAAATAAAACAAAATATGTTGACTTTATGTTTATTTGGTTGTATAATTTAAACATAAAAAGCGAAAGCGCTTTTTCTAAGTTTTGCAAAACAAAGATTTTCTGCCACATATGGCTACAACTTACTATTTTTGTTAGGAGATAGGTTATGACAATCATTATCGGTGCTGATCCAGCGGGCTCAAAACTAAAAGACGTTATTAAAGATTATTTGCTAGAGAAATCATATGACTTTAAAGATGTCAGTGATGGAAGTGATTTTGTTGATACAACTTTGGCGGTAGTTGCAGCAGTCAATCAAGAGGAAGGAAATCTTGGTATTGTGATTGATGCTTATGGTGTTGGTCCATTTATGACCGCAACTAAAGTCAAAGGCATGATCGCTGCAGAAGTTTCAGACGAACGTTCTGCCTATATGACAAGAGGACACAACAATTCGCGTATTATTACAATCGGTAGTGAGATTGTAGGAGAAGGAATTGCTAAAAATATCGTTAAAGGATTTGTTGAAGGTGAGTATGATGGTGGCCGTCACCAAATTCGTGTCGATATGCTAAATAAAATGTGCTAATTGTTGTAAGAAAAGGAGAATAAGAGATGAAAATTGCAATCGGTTGTGACCATATTGTAACCTATGAAAAAATCGCTGTGGTAGATTATTTGAAAAATCAAGGATATGAAGTGTTGGACTTTGGGACTTATGATAATGTCCGTACTCATTACCCAATCTTTGGTAAAAAAGTTGGTGAAGCTGTTGCAAGCGGACAAGCAGATTTGGGAATTTGTATTTGTGGAACAGGTGTTGGAATCAATAATGCTGTAAACAAGGTTCCTGGTGTTCGATCAGCCTTGGTTCGTGATATGACCTCCGCACTTTACGCGAAGGAAGAGTTAAATGCCAACGTCATTGGTTTTGGTGCAAAGATTACAGGTGAACTATTAATTTGCGACATCATCGAAGCCTTCATTAACGCAGAATACAAACCAACTGAAGAAAACAAACGTTTGATCGAAAAGATTGCTGCAGTTGAGACGCTCAATCAAGAGCAAGCTAATCCAGAGTTCTTTACTGAATTTCTTGAAAAGTGGGATCGTGGAGAATACCACGACTAGGAGGCTCACATGATTTTGACGATCACTTTAAATCCGTCAGTTGATATCGCCTATCAATTAGATACCTTTCATTTGGATACTGTCAATCGAGTAGAAAAAGTTCAAAAAACAGCTGGTGGCAAGGGACTCAATGTGACACGGGTTTTGAAACAAATCGGTGAAGATGTTGTAGCAACGGGCTTTATTGGCGGTGAGATTGGAAGCTATGTGAAGAAACAACTAACTCGAAATGATATAAAAAACTCCTTTGTGGAGATTGGGAATGAAACACGTAATTGCATTGCGGTTCTTCATGATGGCAAACAGACGGAGATTTTAGAACAAGGACCAACTATTCAAGAACATGAAGCCTTGAATTTTATAGAACACCTTGAAATCATCCTGAACAATGTAGATGTTGTTGCTATTTCAGGAAGCCTGCCCAAAGGACTTGCTAGCAACTACTATGTTAAGGTAATTGAACTTTGTAAAAAATATGGTGTAGCTGTTGTTCTGGATTGTTCTGGTGAGGCACTGAAAAACGTTTTAGAAAGCCAGCAGAAGCCGACAGTTATTAAACCGAATACAGAAGAGTTATCACAGTTAATTGGCAAAAATGTCACAGATGATATTCAAGAATTGAAAGTAGTTCTATCTGGTCAATTATTCCAAGGAATTGAATGGATAGTCGTATCCTTGGGGGCAAAGGGGGCTTTTGCCAAGCACAATGACAAGTTCTATCGTGTTAAAATTCCAAAAATAAATGTCGTCAATCCAGTAGGTTCGGGTGATTCAACCGTTGCAGGTATTGCAGCAGGTTTGGTACATGCTTTACCTGAAGCAGAATTATTAAAAAATGCTAATGTTTTGGGCATGCTAAATGCCCAGGAGGAACAGACAGGTTATGTTAATTTAGTACATTCAGAAGTATTGTATTCTCAAATCGAAGTCGAGGAGGTTTAAGATGGTATTAACAGCAGAAAAAAGAAAGTATATGGAAAAAGTAAGCAATGAAGCAGGAGTTATTTCAGCTCTTGCCTTCGACCAACGTGGAGCCTTGAAAAAAATGATGGCAAAACATCAGGCAGAAGAACCTACTGTGGAGCAGATGGAAGAGCTAAAAACTCTAGTTTCTGAAGAACTAACACAGTTTTCTTCTTCTATTCTTTTAGATCCAGAGTTTGGTTTGCCAGCTTCACGCGCCCGCGATGAACAATGTGGCTTACTTTTGGCTTATGAAAAAACTGGCTATGACACCAGCTCTACCAGTCGTTTGCCAGATTGCCTAGTAGAGTGGTCTGTAAAACGATTAAAAGAAGAGGGGGCTGATGCCATTAAGTTTCTACTTTACTATGACGTTGATGGTGATCCATACGTTAATCTTCAAAAACATGCTTATATCGAACGCTTAGGTTCAGAATGCCAGGCAGAAGGTTTGCCATTCTTCTTGGAAATTTTGAGCTACGATGAGACGATTGATGACAATGCTAGCGTTGAGTTTGCTAAAGTTAAACCTAGAAAAGTAAATGAAGCCATGAAAGTATTTTCTAACGAACGCTTTGGAGTAGATGTTCTCAAGGTAGAAGTACCTGTGAACATGAATTTTGTAGAAGGCTTTGGAACAGGGGAAGTCGTTTATACAAAAGATGAAGCAGCCGAACATTTCCGTCAACAAGAAGCATCAACTCATTTGCCATACATTTATCTAAGTGCAGGTGTCTCTGCAAAACTCTTCCAAGATACTCTAGTGTTTGCACATGAAGCAGGTGCTAAATTTAATGGTGTTCTCTGCGGTCGTGCAACATGGGCAGGTGTTGTGCCAGTTTACATTGAACAAGGAGAAGAAGCAGCACGTGAATGGTTACGAACTATTGGTCGTGAAAATATTGAAGGACTTGATGCCGTCTTGTCTCAAACTGCTACTTCTTGGCTAGAAAAATAATATAAAGAATAACCATTTTCTTAAAAGAAAGGGTTTACATTTTCTGAGAATATGCTATAATAATCTCATCAGTAAGAATAGAGTGGATTGTAACTAATTCGATTAGGCAAGACTACAAATGGATTTGAGAGTAGAATATTCTCGGTTTGTTTGTAGTCTTTTTTTGCTTAAAAATATAGGAGGGATTTATGTTTAGGATTATACAGTCACTAAATAATAACGCTGCTCTGGTGAAAAATGAACATGGGGAACAGGCAGTCGTGATGGGATTAGGTATAACCTTTCAAAAGAAAAAGGGAGATTTAATTGTTAAGGATAAGATAGAGAATATCTTTTCGCTAAAAAATGATGAGGCCAAAGAAAACTTTCTAACCTTATTGAAAGATATTCCCTTAGATTTTATTTCTGCAACCTACACGGTCATCAATCATCTCGTAACAACTTATCATTACCCTGTACAAGAATATCTATATGTAACACTGACAGATCATATCTATTGTGCATATCAGGCGGTTTTAAAGAATACTTATCAAGAAAGTAAACTACCCAATATTTCAGCCGAATATCCATTGGAATATAAAATGGCGCGTGAAGCCTTAGATATGTTTCGTGAAAAGTTGCTAAAAGATTTTCCGAATGATGAGATTGGAAGAATTGCCCTTCACTTAATTAATGCAAAGGGTGAAACCATTCATTCCACAAGTGAAGAACATGACATCAGCAAAAAAATTATAACAGATGTTGAACAAATCTTGACGGAGAACGGGATTAAACGCACAAAAGAAAATAGCAATTTTTATGATCGTTTTATGATTCATCTGTCCTATTTTCTGAATTACTTAGATCGATCCCATCAGTCAAATGAATCGATTGCTAGTTTGGAACAGTATATCAAGCTCCAGAATCCAAGAGCTTACCGGATTGGAAGTCAGATTTTTGAGATGATCACAACATTGGTTGATGAACCTGTAAATGACAGTGAAAGGTTCTATATTGTGTTACATATTCAACGGTTATTGTAAATCATACTCTTCGTAAATCCAATTCAGACGTTGTTGCCTCAACTTGATGAGTGAAAAGCTCCAGTGGAGGTTTTCAGCCTGTTCCATTGAGATGAGAGGGGAACAGAGTTCTATCTGCGTTATATCGATACGAACTCGTTCGTCTTATTTCCAACCTTCAACAGTCTATTCCTAGACTGTTGAAGCTAGTCTGAATTGAATTTCCATTGAGTACATAAAAAAATAGGAGGTTCATATTATGAACAGAGAAGAAATTACGTTATTAGGTTTTGAGATTGTTGCATTCGCTGGAGATGCACGTTCTCGATTGATGGAGGCACTGGCTGCTGCTCAAAAAGGTGATTATGCAAAAGCAGAAGAACTGGTTGAAGCGGCCAATGCTTGTATTGTTGAAGCCCATCATGCTCAGACAAGTTTGTTGCAAAAAGAAGCGGCTGGTGAGGATTTAGCCTTTAGTGTGACGCTCATGCATGGCCAAGACCATCTCATGACAACATTATTATTAAAAGATATGATGAGTCATATGATTGAACTTTATAAACGAGGTGATAAGTAATGAATAAATTGATTGAATTTATTGAGAAAGGGAAGCCTTTCTTTGAAAAGATTTCGAGAAACCCTTATTTAAGGGCTATCCGTGATGGTTTTATCGCAGCTATGCCAGTTATTTTGTTCTCAAGTATCTTCCTATTGGTAGCTTTCGTGCCTAATATCTTTGGATTTACTTGGTCTGATGAAGCAGTTGCTGCTATCATGAAACCTTACGGTTACACAATGGGGATTGTAGCTGCCCTAGTTGCAGGAACGACAGCAAAATCCTTGACAGATGCTTTTAACCGTCAATTGCCAAAAACCAATCAAATCAACTTCATTTCAACCATGATTGCCTCAATTTCAGGTTTCCTATTACTGGCTTCTGATGGTATTGAAGGTGGTTTTGCCAATGGTTACATGGGAACTAAGGGGCTTTTGACAGCCTTTCTAGCAGCCTTCATTACAGTTAATATCTATAAGGTCTGTGTGAAAAACAATGTCACCATTCGTATGCCAGACGAAGTTCCACCGAACGTATCTCAGGCATTTAAAGATGTAATTCCATATGCATTGTCTATCTTTGTCTTGTATGGAATCGATCTTGTAACACGTCAATTCCTTGGAACAAACGTTGCTGAGGCTATTCTGAAATTATTTGAGCCATTATTTACAGCAGCAGATGGTTATGTTGGTATTACCATTATCTTTGGTGCCTATGCCTTGTTCTGGTTTGTAGGAATCCATGGTCCATCAATTGTTGAACCAGCAATTGCAGCCATTACCTATGCCAATATTGAAACCAACTTCCAGCTTCTACAGGCGGGTCAACACGCGGACAAAATCCTGACTTCCGGTACTCAAATGTTTATCGTGACAATGGGTGGTACAGGGGCTACCTTGGTTGTGCCATTCATGTTTATGTGGTTGACTAAGTCTAAACGAAACAAAGCAATTGGACGTGCTTCAGTTGTTCCAACATTCTTTGGTGTAAACGAACCAATCTTGTTTGGAGCCCCCCTCGTACTCAACCCAGTATTCTTTGTTCCATTTATTTTAGCTCCAATTGCTAACGTATGGATTTTCAAATTCTTTGTTGATACGCTAAAAATGAACAGTTTCAGCGTCAACTTACCATGGACAACTCCAGGTCCGTTGGGGATTGTCATGGGGACAAACTTTGCTCCACTTGCCTTTGCACTAGCTGTCTTGTTGGTCGCTGTCGATGTACTTATCTATTATCCATTCTTGAAAGTTTACGATGAGCAAATTCTTGCTGAGGAACAATCAGGGAAAGTTGAAAATAGCTTGAAAGAGAAAGTGGCAGCTAACTTTAATACCGCCAAGGCGGATGCTATCCTTGAAAAAGCCGCAGTCGATACGGAGATTTCGGAACAAACCAACGTTCTGGTGCTTTGTGCAGGAGGTGGAACAAGCGGCTTACTTGCCAATGCTTTAACTAAAGCCGCAAAAGAATACGGTGTTCCAGTCACAGCGACAGCAGGAAGCTATGGGGCTCACCGTGAGATTTTGCCAGAGTATCAATTGGTTATCCTTGCACCTCAGGTGGCATCAAATTACGAGGACATTAAACAAGAAACCGATGCATTGGGCATTAAACTTGCCAAAACTGAAGGGGCTCAATACATTAAACTCACACGTGATGGTCAAGGTGCTCTTGACTTTGTCAAACAACAGTTCTAGAACCTGTATTCACAGTTCAGCACTTCCATCTAAGGCTAGTTTTTCAGCTACTCATCGTTAGTTTTTTTCAAAATACAGTCAGTATTCCCTCAAAAAACTGCCTTGATTAGCGAAAAACTATCTCTTATATACAAGCACTTCACTTGTGAATACAGGTTCTTAATCAAAAGGGGAGGGAGTAATAAATCTCCAACTCCTACCCCTTTATTTATTTTTGATAGAAGAAGGTAGGCATATGGTTAAAACATTACCAAAAGATTTTATATTTGGTGGAGCAACTGCTGCATATCAAGCAGAGGGGGCCACAAAGACAGATGGAAAAGGTCGTGTTGCATGGGATAAGTATCTAGAAGATAATTACTGGTACACTGCGGAACCAGCTTCTGATTTTTATAATCGTTATCCAGTTGATTTAGAACTAAGTGAACAATTTGGGGTAAACGGCATTCGTATTTCAATTGCTTGGTCTCGTATCTTCCCAACAGGCTTTGGAGAAGTGAGTCCAAAGGGAGTAGAGTTTTACCATAAATTATTTGCGGAATGCCATAAACGTCACGTAGAACCATTTGTAACGCTTCACCATTTTGATACACCAGAAACGCTCCATTCTAATGGTGACTTTCTAAATCGTGATAACATTGAACACTTTGTCAATTACGCAGCGTTTTGCTTCAAAGAATTTCCTGAAGTTAATTACTGGACAACCTTTAATGAAATCGGTCCAATTGGTGACGGTCAGTATCTTGTTGGGAAGTTCCCACCAGGTATTCAGTATGATCTTTCTAAAGTATTCCAATCTCATCACAATATGATGGTTTCACATGCCAAGGCAGTTAAGCTCTACAAGGATGCTGGTTATAGCGGAGAAATTGGTGTTGTACATGCATTGCCAACGAAATATCCTTATGATCCAACCAATCCAGACGATGTCCGTGCAGCGGAACTTGAAGATATTATTCACAATAAATTTATCCTAGATGCAACATACTTGGGTTACTATTCTGAAAAGACTCTTGAAGGTGTTCGCCATATTCTGAAAGTAAATGGTGGGGAATTAGACCTTCGTGATGAAGACTTCGCTGCCTTAGATGCTGCCAAAGATTTGAACGACTTCTTGGGCATCAATTACTATATGAGTGATTGGATGAGAGCTCATGATGGAGAAACGGAAATCATCCATAATGGTAAAGGTGAAAAGGGAAGTTCTAAGTATCAAATCAAAGGAGTTGGTCGTAGAGAGTCCCCAGTTGATATTCCAAAAACGGACTGGGATTGGATTATCTATCCGCAAGGTCTTTATGACCAAATTATGCGTGTGAAAAATGACTATCCAAATTATAAGAAAATCTACATCACTGAAAATGGTCTAGGCTATAAAGATGAATTTGTAGATGGTACAGTCTATGACGATGGTCGAATTGATTATGTGAAAAAGCATTTAGAAGTGATTTCAGATGCTATCTCAGATGGTGCCAATGTTAAAGGTTATTTCATCTGGTCCTTGATGGATGTATTTTCTTGGTCAAATGGATACGAGAAACGATATGGTTTGTTCTATGTTGACTTTGAGACTCAAGAACGCTATCCAAAGAAAAGTGCTTATTGGTATAAAAAAGTAGCAGAAACACAGGTTATTGAATAAAAATAATACAAGGATGCCTAGCTCAAGTTAGCATCCTTGTTTTCATATAAGGGAGGCAGTTTTTATGCTTGAATTAAAAAATGAGAACTTAACAGTACAATTTTCTGAATTAGGTGGGCAAATTATTTCAATTAAAGATAATGATGGTGTCGAGTATCTTTGGCAAGGAGATCCGACCTATTGGAGCGGTCAAGCACCAGTTCTATTTCCGATTTGCGGAAGTTTACGAAATGATTGGGCTATCTATGAACCTGCAGAAAGACCGACATTTACAGGCACAATTCCAAGGCATGGACTTGTGAGAAAAATGATGTTCAAAAATGTAAGAAGAACTGAAAATTCTGTGGAATTTTCTATTTCATCAAATGAGGAAACCGTAAAAAATTACCCATTTGAATTTGAACTTTCCATTAACTACTCACTACTTGGCAATACAATTCGAACTGAATATCAGGTTAAAAATCTTGAAGGACATAGAAAGCTACCTTACTTTATTGGGGGTCACCCAGGTTTTAATTGTCCTTTGTTGGATGGTGAGAGTTATGAAGACTATTATTTAGAATTTGAAAAAGTAGAATCTTGTACAGTTCCAAGAAGTTTTCCAGAAACTGGCTTACTTGATCTGCGAGATCGCCGTCCATTCTTGGAAAATCAAAAGACCTTGGACTTGTCCTATCAACTGTTTGAGCACGATGCCATAACATTGGATCAATTAGTATCACGAAAGGTAACTTTGAAATCAAAAAATCATCAGAAGACTCTTTCGATTGCATTTGATGATTTTCCATATTTAGTGATTTGGTCAACTACAAATCAGAGTCCCTTTATCGCTTTAGAGCCATGGAGTGGACTCTCTGCATCACTGGAAGAATCTGATATATTCAATGCCAAACGAAATATTAGTTACGTCGCTCCAAAAGAAGTTGATAAAAAACATTTTGATATTATTATTGAGTAAATACCATAGTTAAGTAATTTAAATATTCTACGGAAATCACTCAAAAACTCCACTGGCTGAATAATGAACAAGTCCTAGTTTTAAGTTGTTGAACTGAAACAGTCTATCCCCAGACTGTGAATGATGTGAGCTGACTACAGTCAGCTTATGTCTCCTACTTCAAAAGGTCTACCAGACCTTTTGAACTCCAACCCCCGTATAGCTCCAAAGGTTCGGGGAACCTTTGGAGGCTGGAGATAGAGCGAACAGAGTTCGCTACAAAACTGTCTGGGAGACAGTTGGAAGTTGGAAATAGAGCGAACAAGGTTCGTTACAAAAAGGTTCGGGGAACCTTTGGAGGCTGGAAACGGAGCGAACTCTGTTCGTATCAGCAGTATAGGTCAGATTTGGAGTGTGAAATACGAATTGCTGTGATTTGCTTCGCAAATCGTATCTCCAACCTTTAACCTCGCTTTTTTCTTTCTAGGCTCGGGCTGAAACAGTTCCCCGAACTGTTTCACTCCGCTGGACTGTTAAAGCAATTAACCACTCCCACTGCGCTGAGATGTTGACACGAACTCTGAGAAGTGGCTTTGGACTTTTTGCTCAGCCTCGTTTAAAGTTAAAAAAATTATTCTACGGTCTCGTTTTTTAACAGTATCCGGTTTGCTGTTTTTTGATATAGTACAGAAAACAGGTGTTTCAGATTTATGCAGGTCATGGTTTCTATCATAGTTTGCCTCAAGGGCACAAATATATTTTTTCTATCGGTTAAGGTAAGGATTCAGAAGTCCGTGCTCTATAAAAGCTAAATAAAAATATTTGATAGCATAGGTATATTTCGTTTAATTATGATACAATACTTCTTATAAATATTTTAGGAGTGTTTAAATTTAATGAGAGAAGATATTCAGATTAATGAACGAGCGTTAACTGTATCAGAACAGTTGATAGAGGTTTTAGAATCCATTTACGACCCTGAAATTGAACTAGACATCTACAATTTGGGTTTGATTTATGAGATTCATTTAGATGAAGCTGGTTTTTGTAAGGTTGTCATGACCTTTACAGATTCAGGTTGTTCTTGTGCGGATACTATGCCTGGTGAATTGGTTGCAGCCTTGAAAACGATTGATGGTATAAACGATGCACAGGTAGAGATTGTCTGGTCTCCTGCTTGGAAGATGACCCGTATCAGCCGTCTTGGACGTATTACGCTTGGTATCAGTCCGAAATAAAAAGAAAGTGAGGCTGGGAAAAAAGTCCTGCCACACTTCTCAGAGTTCGTGTCAACATCTCAGCGCAGTGGTTGATTGGCAGATTTGTTCGTGTTTCACACTCCAAATCTGACCTAATCAACTGTGCGGGGGTAGGAAGGCGAACTCTTTTTTCTACCATTTGTCAAGCCTTTCAAGGTATTTGATGAACAATATTTTGAATTCAGTAGTCAAAATAAGGAAATTATTTTATTTTGGACTAAAGTTTAGTGTAAAAAGTGTATACAAAAGCAACACCTTATGTTGAAATTTTTTGATAAGGTGTTACAATGATAGAGCATAAACAGTTTTACCGATTTTGGGTAGAAGTATAATCGTAAAGCTTATTATGCGTAATGAGGTAATACATTGTCCGAATGAGACGATGTATGGAGGCAATCGTGTGTGGCTTCGTAGAAGTCGTTTGCGATTGTCTTTTTCGTTTCTCATAAAAGTCGGCGATATGGCAAGGATTGGTGTGACTAGCTGAAGCGATATTATGAATGCACTTGAACAGAATCTTTCTAGCGTAGGGATTGCCACGTTTGGTAATGTGTTCCTTAGCGAGGAAGTTACCAGATTCATAGTGTCTCAGGTCAATACCGATAAAGGGGTTGATTTGATTTGCAGACTGAAAACGGCGAATATCTCCCAGTTCGCCAATAATACTTGTTGCAGTAGTCTCAGCTATTCCAGGAATAGAGAGCAGAATGTCATATTCAGGTAATGGCTGAGCTAGCTCCACCATTTCGTCTAAGACTGATTGTCTCTGTTCAGAAAGCCGAAGCAATTCTTTTCCATAGTAACGCACCTCTTCCAGCATTGGAGAGGTTTTCTTAACGGCACAATAAGATTGATTAGCTAGTGCTATCAGTTTCTCGGCTAAGTACGCCACACGCTTGTCCGAAATCCGTTTTGAGGTGGACTGACGAATGCTCTCTGAGAGTTCGTCCTTGCTTAAATCAAGCACGAAGTCCTTGCAAGGAAAAGCTATGACCGGGTTCCAGTATTGTTCACCAGTTGGTGTTGACAAGATATTTTCCAATTCAGGGAAAGTGACCTGTAAGACCTTGTGTAGGCGGTTTTTAGTTCGAACAATGTCCTCAGTCAGATTCTGATAGAAACGGCTGAGATCCCGCAGATCTTGATAGACTTCTTCTTGGACATAAGTGGGTTTACGATTCAGTGCAAACTGAGATTGAGCTAGTTTTTCGGCGTCAATTTGATCTGTTTTTCTCACACGCAAGCTATCCAGTTGCTTCTTGGCTTCTAAGGGATTGAGCCGCGTATAAGCGTAGCCGTGCTCATCCAGAAAAGCTTGAAGACGACGAGAATAGACACCTGTTGCTTCAAAGATGATTTCTGGCTTGTGGACGGTTTTCAAATCTCCAAGTAACCGAGTAAAGCCGATGGCGTCATTGGACATGGTATAGCCATGAACTTTCTCACCATTGACTAGAATGGCCACTTCTGAACTTACCTTACTCACGTCAATCCCAAATACTACTCGCATGATATTACCTCTTTGTCTTGAATGATTCCTTGTTTTAGTGATGTCATTTTCAATACTCGACGTCTGGCGTCCCACATACTTTGATAACATTCTTTCTAAAACAGGTGCCTTGCCAGTTTTTGATGCGACGTCTAGCGTCAAAAGAGTTCTCGACTTAACAAGACACCTCTACTTTATCATCTTGAGAATGAAAAAAGTAGTGAGTACTCTCTCCTGTCGGAGATTTCTTCACTACTAATCTTAGTATGTTTTAGACCAGTCGAGTTCTTTCCCGCTCCCATTTTTTAAATGTCTCATCGTATTGTCTGTCTAATTCTTCCATGGTTTCATAAACAGGCTTTGGAATCATGACAACTTGAGGGGTTAGATCTACCATACCATAGCTCGGGTCGATGCATTCTTCCCAGTATTCTAAATGTTTTTTGTCGATATAGGATTCTGAATCTTCGACTTCAATCCCTCCTTCGACTTGGACAGAGTACCAGTAGAGATATTCGTGGCCGTCCAGTACTTCACGGAAGATGGTTTCGACATACATTTTCTCTCCTTCAAGAGTGAGAAGGGTGTCTTCCGTGTGCTCGTTGAGAAAGGCCATCCATTCATCTACTTTGGCAGTTTTCCCTTCTTTGACTCGAAAGCGGGAGAGTTCGACGTTTAGTTTCATTTTTTCTCCTTTTGGAAAACCCTGCCACGAGGACAGGGTTGTTGAGTTCCTTATTTTTTCCCCGTACGTTCTGGTTGCCAGAAGTCGGTAACGGCTCCTTTGGAGGCAGAGGATACGGTGTGGGCGTATTTACCGAGAACACCACGAGAGTAGAGTGGAGGAATGACAGTTGTTTTCTTGCGTTCTTCGATTTCTTTGTCAGAAACGTGCATGGTGATTTCTTTGGTATCTTGGTCAACCGTTACCAAATCACCTGTACGGAGGTAGGCAATTGGACCGCCATCCTGAGCTTCAGGTGCGATGTGGCCAACGACCAAACCATAGGTTCCGCCAGAGAAACGACCGTCTGTTAGAAGGGCTACCTTGTCACCTTGGCCTTTTCCGACAATCATGGAAGAAAGGGATAGCATTTCAGGCATACCAGGACCGCCTTTTGGTCCAACATAGCGGACAACAACGACATCACCGTCAACGATTTCATCGGTCAATACAGCTTCAATTGCCTCTTCTTCTGAATCAAAGACCTTAGCTGGTCCAGTATGGTTGCGGACTTTCACGCCAGAAACCTTAGCAACAGCTCCTTCAGGTGCTAGATTTCCTTTCAAGATAATCAGAGGTCCGTCTGCACGTTTTGGATTTTCAAGTGGCATGATGACATCTTGACCTGGAGTCAAGTCTGCAAAATTCTCTAGGTTTTCAGCAACGGTTTTACCTGTACATGTGATACGGTCGCCATGAAGGAAGCCGTTTTTGAGCAAGTATTTCATAACCGCAGGGACACCGCCGACATTATAGAGGTCTTGGAAAACGTATTTACCAGATGGTTTGAGGTCAGCTAGGTGAGGTACTCGTTCTTGGAAATCGTTGAAATCTTCAAGTGTGAGGTCGACATTGGCAGCATGGGCAATGGCTAGAAGGTGGAGCGTAGCGTTGGTTGAGCCACCGAGTGCCATGGTTACAGTGATAGCATCTTCAAAGGCTTCACGCGTCATAATGTCAGATGGTTTGATGCCAAGTTCTAGCATGCGTACAACAGCACGACCAGCTTCTTCAATATCAGCCTTCTTCTCAGGAGATTCAGCAGGGTGAGAAGAAGAGCCAGGAATGGACATGCCCATTACCTCAATGGCAGTAGCCATGGTATTGGCAGTGTACATACCACCACAACCACCAGGTCCAGGACAGGCATTACACTCAATCTGACGAACTTCTTCAGCAGTTAAGTCGCCATTATTCCATTTTCCGATTCCTTCGAAGACAGAAACCAAGTCAATATCTTTACCATTGAGGTTTCCTGGTGCGATGGTTCCACCGTAGGCAAATACGGCAGGAATGTCCATATTGGCGATAGCAATCATAGAACCAGGCATGTTTTTATCGCAGCCACCGATTGCGACAAAGGCATCCACGTTGTGCCCTCCCATAGCTGCCTCAATAGAGTCGGCTATGATGTCACGGGAAGTCAAGGAGAAGCGCATACCAGGCGTTCCCATGGCGATTCCGTCTGCAACGGTGATGGTACCGTATTGAACAGGCCAGGCACCTGCATCTTTTACCCCTTCTTTGGCTAATTTTCCAAAGTCATGAAGGTGCATGTTACAAGGTGTATTTTCAGCCCATGTCGAAATAACCCCAACAATAGGCTTTTCAAAGCTATCGTCGGTCATTCCTGTTGCGCGAAGCATGGCACGGTTGGGTGACTTGACCATCGAATCATAGACAGAACTGCGATGTCGAAAGTCTTTAAGTTTGTTTGTATCGGTCATAATTTTTTCTCCCTATCTTATTTTACCTATTATATCATAGATATGAAAGAAACGATAAAAGATTTGATAAATAATTGGAAATTTCCAAATTTTTCAACAATTCATTCTATAGTAAAAGGCACCTAAGAATTTTAAGTGCCCTTATAATTTATTTGTAGATTAAGTGGTCGTTTTTCGGCGATTGTTTGCGGATGGATTGATGAAAAGACCGACTAAGGATAGAACTAGGAAGGCTGCGCCGATGTACCAATAAGGTTGATCTAAGGTAGTTGAACGTCCAGATAGGTTGATAATGTCTCGGAGAAGACAACCAGCTGTAATAGTTGCAACGCCAGAATTCCACAAATTATAGGAGAGACGTGAAAGAGTAGGTATAAGTTGCAGCAGACCGAGTAGCACAGCTCCGCCTATTAATGGTACACAGAACATATAATGCATAAAGACAGAGACTTCGCCATAGCTGAGACTTTCATAGATTCGACTGAAAATAAACAGGAAAGCTGTTATTGCTAAGTAGGAGATAAATGTTCTTGAAACTCTTGTAGTTGAATTAGTAACCGATGTAGACAATGTCACTCACCACCCTTTCTGAGATAGTATTTCCATTTGTTGTTGGGTTGTTGACAACTTGACCGTTGAAGTAAAGAGTAGATGAACCACCGCCATCAAGGTTGTAGGCAGTTTGAGCACCATATTGTTTCATAACTTCTGCCAATTGATAGAGAGAGAGTCCTTCGCTTTCAGACGTACGTCCATCTGCTACGACGATGATATAATGATTTTCATCGATAATCCCGATAGCAGAACGAGGGTTGGATGACATTGCACGTCCAACTTCTGTTGAAGTATCGACGACAATTTCGCCGTTTTCGACCAATGATGGACCAAATGCTAAGAGGTTGACAACGCCCTTGTCAATCAATTCTTGGGCGGTAATCTCATTTTCATAAATGACCTCAAACGAGCCGTCTGCGTAGATGGCCAAGTCGCCATAAGATGCATTGTCCCGAACGGTGTCTCGATACAGAACTCCATTCTTAATAACATAACCAGTTGAGTTGGCTCCATAGTAGTCACCATTAACCGCTAGAATGGCATTGTTTGCTGCCGCAGTTTCAGAAGTTTTAGCTGTTACGTTTGTACCGTAAGTGTTTTGTGCAAGTGCTGTTTTTAAATACTCGGGTGAGCTGACTTGAATATCTGCGACGTAAACAGTTGTGTTGTTGGTAGTGATGGTCTCTAAGTTGATTTGGATATTGTCATCAGTGTAACTATTATCCGTTGTAGAGACATTCGTTGCTGTTGTGGCAGTAGTGGAAGACGAAGCTGTAGTCGTATTCTGCTCGCTCGTAGAAGTAGCATTGCTTGCAGCAACCGTTGTGATAGCCTCGGAAAGCACGAAGGTTTTTAACATGGAGTAAGTAAAGCCTCCTGTCAAAAGCATTCCGAAGATGGATGCGTAGGCAAAGGGTTTTTTAAGCAATTTCATGGGAAAATGATTTCCTTTCTTTAAAAATAATATTCTTTTGAACAAACCAAGAAGCTAGGAAAAGGAGGATGCCAACTGCAAGTTTGACAATGTAGAGGTTGAGTCCTAGAATTTGGTGGAAGAGATAGAGGAGGGCTGTATCGCAAAGGAAGAGGACAAGGGCTAGTGTAAAGTAGCCTGCGCCTGTTCGTGCGATGCTCTCTTCATTGTTAAAGACTAATTTCTTATTAAGTGCAAAATTACAGGTAGCGCTACAAATGCGAGCAATCATGTTTGCGACCAATAAGCGTACAGCAGTTGGTAAGCTAGTGAGTAGCAATAAGGCAAGTGCATATATTTCGTAGTCAACTAAAAATCCACCAAAAGATGCTAGGGCAAATTTGAAGAGATTTTTGTAAATGAGCAGTCCATCTTTTATGGGACGAAAATGCGAACTGGCATTATCATCGATATAAATGGTTTGGATTGGGACTTCCGTAATTTTATAGCGTTGACTTGCCTGAGTTAACATGTTCATCTCGTACTCATAGCGGTTGCCTTCAATATCTAACATGAATGGAATTAAGTCAGTATGGAATCCACGCAAGCCTGTTTGTGTATCGGACACATTGATACCAGTTTGCAGTCTAAACAATACTCTGGTTAGTTTGTTACCAAAACGACTCCGAAAGGGAATGTCTTTGGTAAATTGACGAACACCAAGAATCAGGCGACTTGGCAGATTTATAGCTGCACGGGCGATGCGGTCAATATCATTCACAGCGTGTTGACCATCTGCGTCAGCAGTTACGATAACACCTGGTTTTCTCAAATTTTGGATGAAACTAAAGGCTGTTCGCAAGGCTTGGCCTTTTCCTTTATTGACATCATGGTGTAGAACAATCGCATAGGTTTTGGCGATTTCAAGAATATTTTTGGATGCGCCAGTACTACCATCATCAACAACGATGACCTAACAATTTAGCCTGTTTTTCATTATTTCTAATAGTTGGATTAATTTTTCATCTGGCTGGTAAGCCGGTATCACTACATAATACATATCCTAAACCTCATTTAATTTTCTTAGTGGAACTACTATACTGATGTTTTCTGAAAGCAAGCTGAAACCAAGCCAATCAAGGGATTTGCTTAAGTTTTGCTTAAGAAAATGTTAGGAAATAGTTAAGAAAACGAACAAATGTAGGAATTTTCAGAAAATTCCTTGACATTCTACTTCCTTGTGATATTATAGTAGATAACAAATTTGCAGAGAGGAGGAATATTCGTGCAAGAAATTCAACTAGACCAACCGCGTTCGGGGTCCTATCTCATTTTGGACACCCTGCATCAGCTAGGAGTAGACCTTGTTTTTGGTTATCCTGGTGGGGCAGTTTTGCCTCTATATGATGCTATCTATCAATATGAGGGAATCCAGCATATTTTGGCTCGTCATGAACAAGGAGCGGTCCACGAGGCCGAAGGATATGCTAAATCATCAGGAAAGGTGGGCGTAGCCATTGTAACCTCTGGGCCAGGAGCAACCAATGCCATTACAGGCATTGCGGATGCCATGGGAGATAGCGTGCCCTTGTTGGTCTTTACAGGTCAAGTAGCCACACGGGGTATCGGTAAGGATGCCTTCCAAGAGGCCGATGTCTTGGGCATGACCATGCCCATTACCAAGTACAATTATCAGATTCGGGATACTGCAGATATTCCTCGTGTCATTACAGAAGCTCTCCATATTGCAACAACAGGGAGACCGGGTCCCGTTGTTATTGATGTTCCAAAAGACATCCAAGAAAGAGTTGTTGATTTTTATCATGACCCAACTCTACACCTACCAAGTTATCAGCCAACGATTGAACCAAATAGTTTGCAGGTCAAGAAAATTTTGAACCAGCTTAGCCAAGCTCAAAAACCAGTTATATTGGCTGGTGGTGGTGTCAATTATGCAGATGCCAATAAAGAATTAGTTGCCTTTGCAGAGCGCTACCGTATTCCAGTAGTTTCAACCCTCCTTGGATTAGGTGCAATGCCCATTGAGCATGAATTATCCTTGGCTATGGGGGGGATGCACGGTTCATACGCTGCCAATATGGCTATGGATCAGGCTGATTACATTATCAATATTGGAGCGCGATTCGATGACCGCCTAACAGGAAATCCAACAACCTATGCGCCAAATGCGACGGTAGCACATATTGATATTGATCCCGCAGAAATTGGTAAAGTTGTCAAAACGGCTATTCCAGTAGTGGGCGATGCTAAGGCAACCTTGAAAGCTCTGCTTGCCTTAGAAACAGTCGAAACAGGCTATGCTGATTGGACGGCACAAGTATTGGAAAACAAACGTCGGGCGCCATTTTGGTATGATGAAGATGAAAAGGTTATTAAGCCACAGGCGGCAATTGAATTAATTGGTCAGTTGACGCAAGGGGATGCCATTGTCGTGACAGATGTTGGTCAGCATCAAATGTGGGCTGCCCAATTCTACCCCTACAAACATGCACGTCAACTTGTAACATCTGGTGGCATGGGGACCATGGGCTTTGGTATTCCTGCAGCTATCGGCGCCAAATTAGCCAATCCAGATAAAGAAGTAATCATCTTTGTTGGTGATGGCGGCTTCCAAATGACCAACCAAGAATTGGCTATTTTGAATGGCTATGGTGTACCGATTAAGGTTGTATTGATCAATAACCACTCTCTTGGAATGGTTCGTCAATGGCAGGAATCCTTCTATGAAAAGCGTCGTAGCCAATCTGTATTTGACGATGAACCGAATTTCCAATTGTTGGCAGAAGCTTATGGCATTAGTCATTATAGTTTTGACAATCCAGCGACTCTAAGTGAAGACATGAAAGTTATCTTAGAAGATAAACCAATGCTCATAGAGGTTCATATTTCTAATCGTGAACATGTTCAACCGATGGTGCCAGCAGGTAAGAGTAATGCAGAGATGTTGGGGGTGAAGTTCAATGCGTAGAATGTTAACAGCTAAATTACGAAATTCATCAGGCGTCCTCAACCGCTTTACGGGTATTCTATCTCGTCGCCAAATCAATATTGAGTCCATCTCCGTCGGCCCAACAGAAGTAGATGGCATCTCACGTGTGACGGTGATTGTAGACGTGGCCAGTCACGATGAGGTCGAACAAATCATCAAACAGCTGAACCGCTTGATTGATGTGGTTCGAGTACGTGACTTAACGGACATACCCCACTTAGAGCGTGAGGTGATTCTTGTCAAAATTTCAGCTCCGCCAACAAAACGAGCAGAAATTTTAGCGATTATCCAACCCTTTAGAGCAAATGTTGTCGATGTGGCACCTCACTCTATTACCATCCAAATGACAGGTGATGGAGATAAGATTGACGCCCTCCTGCGCGTGATTCAGCCTTACGGCATTAAGAATATCGCAAGAACGGGTGCGACTGGCTTTAGTAGAGACTAATCCTCTTCGATAATCAATCCTATACTGCGTTGACTTGGCTTGATGAACGTTAGTTCTATCTTCGTCTGCATCGCCTAGTCTAGCCTTCATTTTCTTTGAGCATCCAACCTTATAAATAAAAAAATAGAAAAGAGAATCTTATGACAGTAACAATGCAATATGAAAAAGATGTAACAGTAGCAGCACTTGACGGTAAACGTATCGCCGTTATCGGTTATGGTTCACAAGGTCATGCCCATGCTCAAAACTTGCGTGATACAGGGCACGATGTCATCATCGGTGTGCGTGCAGGTAAGTCATTTGACAAGGCAAAAGAAGACGGTTTTGAAACTTTTGAAGTAGCAGAAGCAGCAAAACAAGCAGATGTTATCATGATCTTGGCTCCAGACGAAATCCAAGCAGACCTTTACAATGACGAAATCGCTCCAAACTTGGAAGCGGGCAATGCCCTTGGTTTTGCCCATGGTTTCAACGTTCACTTTGAATTTATCAAGGTACCAGCAGATGTGGATGTCTTCATGTGTGCACCAAAAGGTCCAGGTCACTTGGTCCGCCGTACCTTTGAAGAAGGTTTTGGAGTACCAGCCCTCTATGCTGTTTACCAAGATGCAACTGGCAATGCAAAACATATTGCGATGGACTGGGCAAAAGGTGTTGGTTCAGCCCGTGTTGGTCTTTTGGAAACAACTTTCAAAGAAGAGACAGAAGAAGATTTGTTTGGGGAGCAAGCTGTTCTCTGCGGTGGTTTGACAGCCCTTATGCAGGCAGGTTTTGAAGTCTTGACAGAAGCAGGTTATGCACCAGAATTGGCTTATTTCGAAGTTCTCCACGAGATGAAACTTATCGTTGACCTTGTCTACGAAGGTGGCTTTAAGAAAATGCGCCAATCTATCTCAAACACTGCTGAATTCGGTGACTATGTATCAGGCCCACGTGTCATTACAGACCAAGTCAAAGAAAACATGAAGGCAGTCCTTGCAGATATTCAATCTGGTAAATTTGCAAATGACTTTGTAAATGACTATAAAGCAGGTCGTCCACGTATGGAAGCTTATCGTAAAGAAGCAGAGAATCTTGAAATCGAAAAAGTAGGTGCAGAACTCCGCAAAGCAATGCCATTTGTCGGACGCAATGATGACGACGCATTCAAAATCTATAATTAAACACTATCATGGTAGATAGGGTGATAGTCAGCTTTACTTTGAGTGATGGCAATACATTTAAGGTTTGAGTTGGCAGATGAGGGGGTGTCATTCCCTTTTTTACCTATCTCTGAAAATGAATAAAAGAGCTGGTTTTTCCGGCTCTTTTGCCCATTTCATTCAAGAATACATTAAAAAAATAAAAAAGTTCGTTTTTTATAAAATGACATAATAATAGTTTAAATACTAGGAATTTCTAGGGAATATTGATACAATAAATATAGAAAGAAATTAATGGAACTATGATTACAGCAAAAAATGTAGAACAAGCATACTCCGTTCTTAAGCGCGTGGTAGTACGTACCCCCTTGGATTATAGTCGATACTTGTCGGAAAAATATGGTGCAACTATTTATTTAAAAAGAGAAAATGAACAGCGTGTTCGCTCTTTTAAAATTCGAGGAGCCTATTATGCTATTTCACAATTGACAGATGATGAGAAGTCACACGGTGTGGTCTGTGCTTCGGCCGGAAACCATGCTCAAGGTGTGGCCTACACCTGTCAGGAAATGCAAATTCCTGCTACGATTTTCATGCCCATTACAACTCCGCAACAAAAAATAGGGCAGGTTAAATTTTTCGGAGGAGACCACGTAGAGATTCGACTCGTAGGTGATACCTTTGATGAGTCAGCCAAGGCGGCACAAGATTATACTCAGGAAAGTGGGAAAACCTTTATAGACCCATTCGATGATGAAAATGTGCAGGCTGGTCAGGGAACAGTAGCTTATGAAATCTTGGAAGAAGCGGAAGAGCAAACCATTAGTTTTGACCAAATTTTAGTTCCCATAGGAGGAGGTGGTCTGGTTGCAGGCGTTTCGGCCTATCTGAAAGAACATGCACCTGAAATTAAGATTGTTGGTGTTGAAGCAAGTGGGGCACGGTCAATGAAAGCGGCTTTTGATAAAGGTCGTCCGGTTAAATTAGACCAAATTGATAAATTTGCTGACGGTATTGCGGTACAGAAAGTTGGTAAGTCGACCTACGAAGTGGCTCGGAAATACGTAGATCGCCTGATTGGTGTGGATGAAGGATGGATTTCTGGGACTATTTTAGACCTCTATTCTAAGCTGGGTATTGTTGCTGAGCCAGCAGGAGCAGCAACGATTGCAGCTCTTGAGGTAGTCAAGGACCAAATCAAGGGGCAAACCATTTGTTGTATCATTTCTGGTGGTAATAACGACATCAACAGGATGCCGGAAATGGAGGAACGTGCGCTTATCTACGAGGGAATTAAACACTACTTTGTTGTTAATTTTCCACAACGTCCAGGGGCTCTTCGTGAATTTGTAAATGATATTCTAGGGCCAAATGATGATATTACTCGTTTTGAATATATCAAACGTGCCAATAAGGGAACAGGGCCGGTTCTAATCGGTATTGCCCTAGGAGATAAAACAGATTATACGCAGTTTATTTCTCGCTTGGAAGAGTTTGATCCCCAGTACATCAATCTTCATGAAAATGATTCGCTTTATAAAATGCTAGTTTAGGAGGTCATTATGGTACTTGGTCCAATTGTTTTTATTGGTAGTTTCTTGTTCTTTGTACTGATTGCTTTGATTTTGATTGCTTCAGGGCTATACGTTGTCAAGCAGCAGACGGTCGCTATTATTGAGCGCTTTGGGAAATACCAAAAAACATCTACTTCAGGTATTAACTTTAAAATACCATTTGGAGTCGATGTCATCGCAGCCCGCATTCAATTGCGGATGTTACAAAGTGAAATTGTGGTAGAAACCAAGACGCAGGATAACGTTTTTGTCACAATGAATGTGGCAACTCAATATCGAGTAAATGAAAATAATGTGACGGATGCCTATTACAAGCTCATGCACCCAGAAGCACAGATTAAGTCCTATATTGAAGATGCCCTGCGTTCATCTGTACCTAAATTGACCCTGGATGAGCTCTTCGAGAAAAAGGATGAGATTGCACTTGAGGTACAAAAACAAGTAGCAGAAGAAATGTCAACCTACGGTTATGTTATTGTCAAAACCTTAATTACCAAGGTAGAGCCAGACGCCGAGGTTAAACAATCTATGAATGAAATTAACGCAGCTCAGCGGAAACGGGTTGCGGCCCAGGAATTGGCAGAAGCTGACAAGATTAAAATTGTCACAGCAGCAGAAGCGGAAGCTGAAAAGGATCGTTTGCATGGTGTAGGTATTGCACAACAACGTAAGGCGATTGTAGACGGACTGGCAGATTCGATTCGTGAACTGAAAGAATCAAATGTTAGCCTATCTGAAGAGCAGATTATGTCTATCTTGCTGACCAACCAATACTTGGATACTCTCAATAATTTTGCACAAGGAGGTAATCAAACTATCTTCCTTCCGGGGAATCCGGAGGGGGTCGAAGACATAAGGACGCAAATACTATCATCTCTTAGGGCAAAATGATGGTAAAAAGCGAACATTTTACTTGACAAAATAGGTTAAAACATATTATACTAAATTGCACGAATAAAAAAGAAAGGGGTTTCTAATGACTAGTTACGAAAAAGTAGCCGCTGTTGTCGGCTGGGTTCGTGAAAAGAAAATCACAGGTTACCGTATCAGTAAGGAAACAAATGCTCGTGAAATGTCAGTTATCGCTCTTGCACAAGGTCGCGCTAAGATTGACAATATTTCATTTGCAACTGCCTTGGGTCTGATTGATTTTTACGACAAAAACCACAAGAAATTTGAAAACTAATCTAAATGGTTTCATTTAGAGATGTCCAAAAAGAGGAATTTTGCGATTCCTCTTTTTTTAGTCTAAAAAACTTACCAGCTTTGAAACTGGTAAGTAATAGTCTTCTATGGAACAGATTGAGTTTATCCAAGAAAACGCTGAAGGAATTCACGTGTGCGTTCTTCCTGGGGATTTTCAAAGATTTGTTGAGGACTGCCTTCTTCGGCGATGACACCCTTATCCATAAAGATAACGCGGTCAGATACGTCACGGGCAAATTCCATTTCGTGAGTTACGATAAGCATCGTCAATCCTGATTTTGCCAAATCTTGCATGGTTTTAAGAACTTCCCCGACCATCTCTGGATCGAGAGCAGAAGTCGGCTCATCAAAGAGGATAACTTCTGGGTCAACAGATAGGGCGCGTGCAATGGCCACACGTTGTTTCTGTCCACCAGAGAGTTGACTTGGTTTGGCTTGCCAGTACTGTTCGGTCATGCCAACCTTGTTGAGATTTTCTTTGGCGATTTTCTCTGCCTCAGCTCGATCTCGTTTCAGTACCGTAGTTTGTGCTACAATGGCATTTTCCAATACATTTAGATTGTTGAAAAGGTTGAAGGATTGGAATACCATACCTAGTTTTTCACGGTAAGTCGTCAAATCATATCCTTTAGCCAAAACATCTTGTCCGTGGTATAGAATCTGTCCTTCTGTTGGTGTTTCCAAAAGGTTGATAGATCGGAGGAAGGTTGATTTTCCCGAACCAGATGAACCGATGATTGAGATAACCTCGCCCTTTTCAACGCTAATAGAGATGTCTTTTAGGACTTGATTTTGTCCGTATGATTTCTTTAGATTATTGATTTCAAGAATTACATTTTTAGTCATGTGGCACCTCGACTTGCATTTGGTTTGCACCTGTTGTGTATGTATCTGTATCAAAATGCTTTTCAACTGCGCGTAAGATACGTGTCACAGTAAAGGTTAGAATGAAGTAGATAATAGCAATAACCGTAAAGGTTTGGAAATATTGATAGGTTTGGGTTGCGACAGTATTTCCTGAGAAATAGAGTTCAACAACTGAGATAACGTTCAATACAGAAGTATCTTTGATATTGATGACAAATTCATTACCAGTCGCTGGTAAGATGTTACGAATAACCTGTGGAAGGACAATCTTACGCATGGTCTGATTATGGGTAAATCCGAGAGCAGTCGCAGCTTCAAATTGGCCCTTATCGACGGCAAAGATACCACCGCGGACAATCTCGCTCATGTAGGCACCTGTGTTGATGGATACAATGAAGATAGCGGCAAGTGTGCGGTCAAGATTAAGTCCGAATGCTTGGGCGGTACCATAGTAAATAACCATGGATTGTACAATCATCGGCGTACCACGGAAAATTTCGATGTAGATATTGATAATCCAACCGAGCACTTTTTGACCAATAGCAAGCGCCTTGTTTGCTGCTTTTGGAGCTGTACGGAAGACACCGATGAGGAGACCGATAGCAGTACCGATAATTGTACCGAGGATGGAAATGAGTAATGTCATCCCAGTTCCGCGCAGAAGTTGTTGCCAGTTGTTAACAACAATATTCCAAACTTGGGCGAAGAAACTAGGTGTTTCGCCCTCGCTGGCTTCTTCAACGGGTTGGTTTTCAATCATATCATCCATAAGTGCGATTTGCTCTTCTTCTGAAATAGTTGCTAAGACTTCGTTGACCTGAGTGATACGAGCGTCATCTTTGCGCATACCGACAGCGATGGTCACGTCTTCGGCATTGGTTTCAAAACTGTCTGCCAATTCAACCATTTTGAAAGCTTTATTTGCAGCTTCTGCTGTACGACCTTCTGGACGTTCAGAAACATAGGCGTCTATAATGCCAGATTCTAAAGCTTGACGGATTTGGGAGAAATCTCCCATGGCAGTCTGTTTGTTAGCCCCTTCAATTTGGTCAATCAAATCATAGAGGTAAACCCCTTGCTGGGCAGTGATTTTTGCGCCAGCAAAATCTGCCAAGCTGGTTGCGTTTGCGTACTGACTATCAGAACGAACAACCAGGGTAGGAATTGAAGTGTAGTAGCTATCTGAGAAGGCGATTTCTTTCTTGCGCTCTTCTGTCGGGCTCATACCGGCGATAATCATATCGATTTTACCAGATGTAAGAGCAGGGACCAACCCTTCCCACTTGGTTTTAACAACCAAGAGTTCTTTGTCCATGGATGCAGCGATTTTTTTTGCAACCTGAACATCATATCCGTTGGCAAATTGATTGGTTCCCTCAATAGGAACGGCACCGTTGCTATCATCTTCTTGGGTCCAGTTAAATGGTGCGTAGGCGGCTTCCATACCGACCCGCAGGTATTCGTCTGCCCGAACCCCTGTTGTTACAGAAAAAACAGCGATTAGGGTCAGCAGAAATATACTGAGTTTACGTTTCATAATGTCTCCTTTAAAATGCTATTACACCATTTTATTAAAAATTCTGACAAATTTCAATATCCTTGTACTATGAATAGGGAGTTTTTTTATGATATAATGTAGAGAATTGATGAAAAGGAGCTTTTTATGCTATTGGAATTGTTGAAGGCTATATTTTTAGGAATCATTGAAGGGGTAACGGAATGGTTGCCAGTTTCTTCAACTGGGCATTTAATTTTGGTTCAAGAGTTCGTGAAATTAAACCAAAGTAAGAACTTCCTAGAAATGTTTAATATTGTCATTCAGCTAGGAGCAATTCTAGCAGTTATGACTATTTACTTTAAAAAATTGAATCCATTTCAGCCTGGAAAAACCAAGCGTGATATTCAATTGACTTGGCAATTATGGGCCAAGGTTGTCATTGCCTGTATTCCGTCCATCCTAATTGCAGTCCCGTTGGATAATTGGTTTGAAGCGCACTTCAATTTTATGGTACCGATTGCGATTGCTTTGATTGTCTACGGTATTGCCTTTATTTGGATTGAGAACCGTAACAGAGGTGTAGAGCCACAGGTGACGGACTTAGCGAAAATGTCTTATAAAACTGCCTTGTTGATTGGGTGTTTCCAGGTCTTAAGCATCGTTCCGGGGACTAGTCGCTCAGGTGCGACCATTCTGGGAGCAATCATTTTGGGGACCAGCCGATCTGTGGCGGCAGATTTTACCTTCTTCCTTGGGATTCCAACCATGTTTGGTTATAGTGGCTTGAAGGCTGTTAAATATTTCTTAGATGGCAATAGCCTGAATATGGAGCAGGTATGGCTCTTGTTAGTCGCTAGTGTGACGGCTTACTTGGTATCCTTAGTTGTTATTCGTTTCTTGACAGACTTTGTTAAAAAACATGATTTCACGGTTTTTGGTTATTACCGCATCATTTTAGGGGCGATTTTATTGGTTTATGCCTTTATCACATTTTTATTTTAAGAGCAGGGAGACCTGCTTTTCTTTTGTCTTTCGAGCTTGGTTTTAGTATAATGGTGGAAGATATGTATGAGTATTGAAAATGATCAATCAATTTTAAGAAATTGATGAATCAATGAATGAGGTAGTTATGAAAGTAAAGCAAATTAGTGATTCAACCTTGAAAATCACTATAAAATTAGATGATTTGGAAGAGAGAGGAATGGAACTTTCGGACTTTCTCATTCCGCAAGAAAAGACAGAGGAGTTCTTCTATACTGTTTTGGATGAATTGGATTTACCAATGACTTTCCGAGAAAGCGGTATGCTGAGTTTTCGTGTGACTCCGAAGCCAGATCGGGTGGACATCTTTGTTACCAAATCTGATTTGGATCAGAGCTTGAATTTCGATGAATTTACAGATTTGTCGGAACTTGGTGATGTCGCAAGTATGACTCCAGATGAGTTTTTCAAGAGTTTGGAGCAAACCGTTCGTGAGAAAAGTGCACCGGATGCAACAGCCGTTCGTCATTTGGAAGAGGTAGAGCAAGAGGAAGAAGCAGGTGAAGAGGAGCAGGAGCGCTATATTTACTATATTTTGGAATTTCCAACGATAGAGGATCTGTTTACTTTTGTTGGTACGGTTGATTATCCAGTAGAAGAATCGGAATTATATAAAATGGATGATCACTACTACTTGACCGTTCTTATCAATGTAGAAAATCGTTCCAAGCAGTATCCAGGCTACATTCTCTCACGAATGTTGGAATTTACCAATGATACGAAGTTGACCAGACCTGCTTTACAAGAACACGGAACTTTGATGCTTCCGCTTGCGGCAATCGAGGAGCTTAGGAAGGTTCCGACAGTATGATTCCTTTTGCTCTAAAATACATAATGGTCATTATTACAACCATGGTCATATCAGCCATTGCGACCCCCTTGGTTCGTTTTATGTCCCTGAGGATTGGAGCGGTCGATAATCCCAATGCACGGCGGATAAATAAGGTGCCCATGCCTTCAGCGGGAGGTCTGGCCATCTTTGTGGCATTTACCATTTCTGTCCTATGGTTTTTACCAGGAATTGTTACCCGTGTCAATTACCATGGCACTTACTTGCATTATATCTGGCCCCTGGTCCTGGCATCCAGCATTATCGTTCTTACGGGATTCATTGATGATGTCAAGGAGCTAAAGCCTGCTCCTAAAATGTTTGGTATTCTAGCTGCTGCGACGATCATTTGGATTTTTACGGAATTTCGTTTTGATAGCTTTAAGATTCCTTTTGGAGGACCTTTCCTTCAATTTCCTGTCTGGCTCTCTTTTCTATTAACGGTCCTTTGGATTGTTTCCATTACGAATGCAGTCAACTTGATTGATGGTCTGGATGGTCTGGTTTCGGGAGTATCGATTATTTCCTTGACAACGATGGGAATTGTGTCTTATTTCTTTTTGCATGATAGCAATATTTTTTTGACCTTAACCATCTTTGTTTTGGTTGCGGCGATTGTAGGTTTTTTGCCTTATAACTATAATCCCGCCATCATTTATCTTGGCGATACAGGAGCCCTTTTCATTGGGTTTATGATTGGAGTCTTGTCGCTTCAAGGACTGAAAAATTCGACAGCTGTTGCAGTGGTTACTCCGATGATTATTCTTGGAGTGCCTATTACGGATACTGTAGTAGCCATCATTCGTCGAAAATTGTCTGGGCAAAAAATCTATGAAGCAGATAAGATGCATCTGCATCATCGCTTGCTCTCTCTGGGACTTACTCATCGTGGCACAGTATTGGTGATTTACGCCATCTCTTTCTTATTCTCCCTGACCTCTCTTTTGCTCAATGTTTCGAGTCGAATAGGGGGGATTCTCCTATTGGTGACCATGGGACTGGGGATTGAGATTCTCTGTGAATTGATTGGCATCTTTGGTATCAATAGAACTCCGTTGCTCAACCTTCTTCGGTTTATTGGTAATAGTAGTTACCGTCAAGAAAAAATCGCAAAGTATAAAAAGTGCTACGAAGAGAAAAAAAGAAAATAAGAATCTTTCTAAACAAGATAAGAGCCGTCAGGCTCTTTTTTTGATATAATCCCGTCTTTGACAGTTTGAAACGACAAAAACCTCCCTAACTCTATGCATATCAAGGGTTTAGAGAGGTTTTCTTTTTATATCAAAAATGCGTACTTTTTCTCGATTTTGATGCTTGTAAAATTT